>CADEEU010000189.1 GCA_902826385.1 uncultured Acidobacteriota bacterium
ATCTTTATTTCACCTTTTTCAGCCTGTCGACGCAGTTGAAAGATTTGCTCGAAACCGTTATCCCGAGCCGCTGTGTACCGATCCCGCTGGAGAAAACGCGCGATACGCTGTACGTCGGCCGCATCGAGGATGAACGGCTGATCAAAGAAGCCGAGTTTTACCTCGCGGTTCGCGCCCAGATGCCGGAAGCAAAACTTATGGAAGGCGTCCCGCGCGTGGTGAAGATAGCGTCGCGCGACGTTATCGATTCTGTTATCGGCTCGGCTTTGCCTGGTGTTGTGCTCACACTGGCCAGTCCGCCGCCGGCGCCGATACCGACGCGGGTTGGATTTAAGTATTTCAAACTCGACACGATCGGGCCCTACTGGAACGGGATCAGCGGTTCGAAGGTAGTTTCCGTCTATGTCCCAAATGACATACCGGATGAAAAATTGGAGATGTACGCCGTGAAACCGTGAAACTAAAACGCGGGATTTATGAACTTTCACTTTGGCAATAAAACTCAACCCGGCGACTTTTACTACTTTGAAATCTACGTCGGCCCAAACCCCGAATCTTTTGAGGACTATGTAACCAGGCTGTTTGCCGGTGTTGGCCTCAAAACAAAGAGCACAATAAACGCCTTCGATAATTTTATGGGCCAGGCTTTTTTCAGGTCCATGGTACGCAGGTCTCAAAATCAGGGCGACATCGCAAACGCCGTCAGGAATCCGAAAGGACGGAAGATCAAGATCAAGGTCGTCGTTTACCCGTCGATTGTGCGAAAACTGCGCAAATTCGGCATAAATCTTCGAACGGAGCGAAACGGCAAAGCGTCATTCGACGGATATGCTCCCGTTTTCGGCGCTAAAGTAAAAAAGTACGAGAGATTTAGGCCGGTTCCCGACAGTCCCGTCGCCAATTGGTCGGCTCTTCAAAAGTTCGATGCGGTTGTCAAGCGCGCGATCCTGAATCTTCCAGGCGATGTCGGCGAAGAGCTGCTCGCCTTGCTCGATCCGGTCGCAATCGGCATTGCGGTCGGAGTTGTCGTCGTCTGGGCAGCATCGCATTTCTTCGGTGTCGGTCAAATCGCCGACGTCGTGCTTCTTATAGTAGGCGTCATCAGTCTCGGGCCCGTCGCTTGGACCGC
This sequence comes from uncultured Acidobacteriota bacterium, assembly GCA_902826385.1. GTDB lineage: Bacteria > Acidobacteriota > Blastocatellia > Pyrinomonadales > Pyrinomonadaceae > OLB17. Next base: position 1,130 of record CADEEU010000189.1, read on the forward strand.
AGGCAAGCACCTAATCGATTTCGCGATCGGCACGGTTGAAGCGAAAAATGAAGTGGATCTCGACACCGCTGCCAGGCACCTTTCCGATGCGGCGGCAATGCTAGGAGTTCAGGTAATAATGGCTCTGCTGCTGAAAAAGGCACCAAAAGTATTGAATGAGCCACGCGTGCTGATGAATCGCCCCGTAGGGAGGCCGTTCACTATAAAGACGGTCGGCGAGCCGCCAACCACCGCTGGAAAGCTCTTTTACGAGTTGCCAGAAATCGAAGTCATGAAGCGACTGCCCTACGCGGGGCGTGAGGTTCCCGGCAGCACAAACCAGTGGGGACAAAGCAAGGTTTTTCCGCGCAAAGGATCAACCCCTAAAGACATCGAACTGGCAAAATTTCACGAGGAGTTTCACCGATTACTAGCTCCGAAATTTCAACTTTTTCCGCAATTGAGGCAGGCCCGGGCCGTCCTCAGAATGAACAGCTACCTCAAATCGTACCTGCTTCGCTACATCGAAGAGGCTCTTGCCGAAACTATCGCGAGGATGAGATCCAGAGGATTTAAGGTCGGTGAGATTTGGGAAGGAATAAAGTTTCCGGTCGGCAATGACGGCTACGTGACGATAGCGAAAATGAGGGTCGAGGCAAAGGGAATTCTGCTCGGGCCTCTCAATGTTGGCGGCATGATGTGTAACGCCTTTTACGCGGCGACTGAAGAGTGGTAGAAGGTTCTTGGAAATTATGTCACTAGCGGAAATTTGGAAGTATTTGCTTGAGTCGGTTGAAACCGAACCGGAATATAGAGAGGTGGAAGCTTCAGAGGGACGCTTGACGATTGAAGAAGTCAGACAAAGGGCAGTTGAAGTAAGGGACGCGGAACAGTGGCCTCTCGAGCCATCGAAGATCGCTCTTTTGCGTGAGCAAAAAACAGATAAGCTCGTGTGGGGCGTGGATTACTTTCTCCCCGGAATGGAGGACGAGTTTTATATTGGAACGCAGGCGGTCGCCATAATCGATGATGAAACGGGCGATCTGTTGCACAAAGGATACGCCCCAAGGTAGTCTTTGCCGAAGCATCGACCGAGGTAGATTACTCAAAACGCTGATTGTAAGCAAAGGGATACGCTCCAACGAGTCTAGTATCAGGCGTTTCTATTAAGCCCGGCTGACGCGGTTGTTTCAAAATCAGATATACTCTGGTGAAAACCGTTGCAATTTTTATGAGTGAAGCAGCCTCAAAAAATGACCTTATAACATTCGCCGGGCCGACCTTCGACCTGATACTCCGGCTTAGGGCCGGTATCGTCGCTCCTTCGAACGATCTTCGACCGAAGATTGCGGGAATGCTGGAAGATTTCGAGAAGCGGGCCGAACGATACCGGTTTAATCACAAGATAGTCCAGGTATCGAAATTCGCGCTGGCCTCCTTCGTGGACGAAACGGTTTTGACGAACAATTTCCCGCTCAAGAACGAGTGGGAGAAAAACCCGCTGCAGCTCGAATACTTCGGCGAACAGCTCGCGGGCAACAAGTTCTTTGACAAACTGGAGGCAATGCTGCCGCAGATAGAAGTGACGGCCGATGCGGTCGAGATCTATTATTTCTGCATGCTCCTGGGTTTCAAGGGCCGCTACGCGATCTACGAACATGACAAGCTGCTTTCGATAATGCAATCGACCGCGAACGCTCTTGTAAAGGCGGGCAAGATCAAGCCGGTCGAGTTGTCGCCGCACTGGCTCGCGAACGATCAGCCTGTGCCGATTGAACGCCGCGGTATGCCGACCTGGGCGAAAATCGGTGCAGGGGCCGGGCTCGCCATTGCGTTAATCATCTACGTGGGAATGTTCGTTTTATCGACCAAGTTTATGCAGGACGCGGTGAGAAATTTGACCGTCGGCGGATAGAGAGAGAGCAGTATGAACTGGCAGTTTAACCAATTGAAGTATGCGGTGGGATTGGGCGGTATGATGTCGTTTTACGGGGCCGTATCTCTCATTGTACTTCTTATGCCGTCGGGAACTTTCGGCGGCAGGCAGTACCAGATTGTCACGATTGCACTCATTCTGCTTACGCTTCCGTTCGCGCTGATCATAATGTTCGTAGCGTCCAGACGGTCCAAAAGAAGAGCCAGGAAAGAAGAAGAAGCGGCAAAACAGGCGGCTGAAAATGCAGGGGCGACACCTGAGGCCGGAACTCCGGCTGCGCCCGTCGCTCCCGTCGGAACCTACGGGAACCTGACAAGCAGCACCGAGGAAACAGTTCAGTTTCTAAAAACTTCCAATCTCGGCACCAGCGGACGGGACGCGGTATATTCCCTGCCGTGGTATCTCGTGGCCGGCTCCCCGAAGGCCGGCAAAAGCTCTCTGGTTTTAAGCTCGAACCTGAATTTTCAGACGCTTCCGAGCCAACGCCAGTCTGAGCAGAAATTCATCCGGCCGACAGGCAGTATCGACTGGCGGGTGACCAGCGATGCGGTTTTTGTCGACACGGCCGGCCGCTATCAAACCGAAGGCGTTGATTCCGAAGAGTGGGCCTCGCTGCTGGAAACGATCAAGAAATATCGCAATAACCGGCCGCTCGATGGCTTTTTGCTGGTCGTCAACACTGAAACGATACTCAAATCCGATGAGCGGCAGGCAGAAGAACTTGCAAAAGTTCTTAGGTCTCGGCTCGACGAAACGCTGCAAAGATTGAAGGTCCGCTTCCCGGTTTATGTCGTGTTTACCCACGCGGACGCGATCGAAGGTTTTCGCGATTCGTTTTCGAGTTCGAAGAACGAAGACAAGACGCTTGTTTGGGGTGCAACTATCCCGATTGAAAAAAGCGAGAATGCACAGTCTTTGTTCGACGGCGAGTACGAAATACTTCATAACTCGCTGATGAAGCGGCGCATTGTCCGCCTTTCGGCACCGTTTCCACCGGTAAGGCAGCTTAGGATTTTCAATTTCCCCCTTCATTTCGGCTCAGCCCGTCGAAAGTTCGGATCATTTATCAATGCATTGTTCAGGCCGAACCCGTTCAGCGAAAATCCGTTTCTCCGCGGTTTCTATTTCACTGCTTCACCGGTCGGAAGCAGGAACGGAAATGCTCCCGCGACGGTCGGAAATACTTACTTCACCGAACGGTTCTTTCGTGATGTCGTCCTCCGCGACAAGGACCTCGTTCGAACTTTGATCGACTCGCGACAGCGGGCCCCGATCTTCGGGTGGCTGCTGACGCTTCTGGCCGGGCTTCTTGTTTTCGGTTTGCTGGTCATGGCGGCGGTCTCGCTCTATAACAACCGTCTTTTGCTGCAGGACGCCGAAGCACGCGGGCAAAACCTGATCCAAATGGCAAAAGCCAGCGACGGCAAAAATCCTTTGGACAAGAAAGAGCAGGCCGTTCGTGACGAACTGACAACGACTGAGAACATGCGGCAGCTGCTTGCAAAGCTTGACGACTATGACCGCAACGGACCGCCGCTCTACATGCGTTTCGGTTTGTACACCGGCACCGACGTTTACAAAAACCATCTGCTGCGGCCGTATCTGAACGTTGTCGAGCAGCGGTTCAAAGAGCCGGCTGTCAGAAAGCTCGAAGGGGAATTACAAAAATTTGCGTCAAGCAAGCCGGTTGTAAATCCGTCGAAATTGACCGAGGAAGAAGAGAAGCTGCTTGAAAAGAACCTGAATCTTTTTAAGGCCTACCTGATGCTCTCGGGTGACTATAAAGAGAACGCCGAGCCGGGACACGTGGCGTCGGCACTGAAGGACTTTTGGATCTCCGAATCGAAAATTCCGTCCGATATGAAGCAGGTGGCTGAGCTGCAGCTTGAATTCTGGGCAAGACAGATCGACCGCGACGATGTTGGGTTTCCGCGAATTCAGCTAAATCCGAAACTGGTGGCCGACGCCCGTAACAAGCTGAACGATTATCCGGCCGAGTATCGCTACCTCAGCCGTAAGGTCACCGAGATCTCAAAAATCGTAGATGACACTGAGGGCCTGACAACCCTCGACTCCCTTCTTACAAGAAACGGAGCCGACGCAAGCATTATGACCGGCTCCCATCGCGTTCCCGGTGCGTATACACGCATCGGCGTAGACCTGATGAAAGAAGCCATCACCAACGCTAATGAAGAGATGAAAAAGGACGATTGGGTGATGGGCGACGTCGGTAAGAAAGTGATCGAAGGGCAGTCAAAACTGCCGTTGATCGAAGACCGGTATTATCGTGACTACGTAAACCATTGGACCCAGCTTATCCAAATGACCGACGTCAAGCCGATGAAGAATCGTGACGATGCGGTAAAGGCTTTTCAGGCTTTTTCGCAGCCCGATTCGCCGATGCGTATCCTGCTAAGGGAAGTCGCTAAAAACACCAAACTATCGGAAGAGCCTGACTCCGACGCATGGTGGCCCTGGATCAAGAGTTTTTTCTGGACGCCGCCGACCGTCGGTAATTCAGAACCGGAAAAAGCGTTCCGGCCGTTGTTCGACTTTGTCCCTACCAAGAAAAATGCCAAAGATAAGGCCGGAGTAGATACCTACACGTCGGAGCTGGGAAAACTGCTCCAGCAACTGAGTTCGAAGGCCTCAAACGACAGCGCTCTGAAAAAGATCGGTGAAGATTTTACGGGTAATGATGTCGACACGCTCGACATAAAAAGACGGGAAACCGCAATAGTTGGGCTTCTAGGCCCGTTCAATGCTACGCCATCCAGCCAGGCGGTCGCCGACCTGGCACAGGAGCCTATCCTGAGGCTAAGATCGCTGCTCGGTGCCGGTGGAAAAGAAACGCTGGCGAAAACGTGGAACGATCAAATGTTTCCGGGCTCGAAAGAGATCGAAAAGGGCTATCCGTTCGAGGATGTCGAGAATCAGGCCGATCTTAAGAACCTGACGCTGTTCCTCGCCCCGGGCGAAGGCAAGCTGTCCAAATTCTTCGACGAACGTTTGAAGAATTACTTTGAGGAATCCAACGGCCAGTACCGCGTAAAAGAAGGCAGCGACCTGCAATTCACGGACGAGTTCGTCACTTACCTGAACAATGCGTTCGCCCTGCAAAAGGCCCTTTACGGCACCAGCGCGACACCGAAATTCGAGTACGAATTTGTGCTAAAGCCCGCAAAGGACGCGATAATTGAGGTTTCGATTGACGGACAGACGGTAAAGTCAGAGGGAACGGGATCACTGAAAGGAACGTTCCCCGGATCGAGCACTTCGGAAACGGGCGTGATCGTAAAGCTTGCATCGACGTCGGGCACAACGTCTTCGTCGTCGGTACCGCCTTCGGCAAATTCTTCGAATTCCAACGTCTCATCCCCAAGTGGCAGTCCGTCCAGCGGTTCGTCAGGAGAACTGGTATTCCAGGGACAATGGGGCTTGTTCAAGTTCGTTGATCGAGGCGGACCGGAAAAGCAGCCGGGTGGTGAGTATTTGTTGAAATACACGGTCGGCGGAAAATCGGTCACGGCGACGATTAAAGCTGTCGGAGGGATCGACGTATTCGATAAAAATACGTTCAAACGCCTTCGGGCTCCGCAAAACTTATTTAAATAGGACGGCCGGACCAAAAACTAAATTATGAACGACGCAAAGCTGCATCTCGATAAAGGAAACCTGTCTGCGGCGGTCGAATCCGCCCTTGGGCTCGTTAAAAGTAATCCGACCGCACAGGACGCAAGAAGGTTTCTGTTCGAGCTTTCACTTTTCTCAGGCGATTGGGACCGGGCGGACCGGCAGCTTGACGTTATCGGCCATCAGGATGCGAACTCGGCACTTGGGTCGCTTATTTTCAGACAGAACCTATCGGCCGAGCGCGACCGCATCAAATTTTTTGCCGATGGCAATCGGCCTGAAACACCGGATGCACCGACCGACTACATAAACGACCTATTCACGGCCAACGACCTGCTGCGCGAAGGAAAAACGGCCGAAGCCCGCGAGCTGCTCGATAAGGTTGAAGAAGAGAGGCCGGCCTTTCCCTGTTCGGTAGACGGTGAAAACTACAGCGATTTTCGCGATTATAACGAACTTACGATGTGCGCGTTCGAAG
>CADEEU010000190.1 GCA_902826385.1 uncultured Acidobacteriota bacterium
GAATGCCGTCAAACAAAACTTCGAAATCGTCAAGCGACGATACAGCAACGCCGCATTTGCCGACCTCGCCTTCACTCAACGGCGAATCGGCATCGAGGCCCATCAATGCCGGAAGATCATAGGCAACGCTCAAACCCGTCTGCCCATGCTCCATTAGATACTTGACCCCGGCGGTCGTTTTCTCGGGCGAAGAAAATCCCGCAAATTGACGCATCGTCCACAGCCTGCCGCGATAACCGGTCGGGTGAATGCCGCGCTTGTACGGATACTCGCCGGGAAATCCGACCTCGATTCCTTCCGCGTCCGCTTCGGTGTAGAGACGTTCGACGGATTCAAGGGAAACGCCTTCAAACGAGTTTTTCCGCTCCGGCGTCTTGTCCAGAACTTTCTGCAGGGTTTCTGCTTCCCAACGCTGCCTTTCGACGTCCGCTTCGGTCAATGCTTCTTTGATTTCCGGTGTCATATGTTATGTGTTTATAACGAAGATTTTATCACAACCGGAGCTTGCTTAGGACGGCGGTTCTTACGCAATTGAAAAGCCGGGCAGCTTGTGAAGTTAGCTATCCCGGCTATTTTGCCTAGAAAATCATGGCGGCCGCTAAATGCGACCAGATTAATATATCAAAGTGTAAACAAAATTTAAATAGTTTTATCAACAGGGCGTATTTACAAGGAATCGGCCACGAAATCGAGCTTGGCGGCACCTTTGTGTTTTGCTTTTCGGGTTCGTCGGATAAGATCGGCTTTGCAAACCGCGGTTTCAAATTTTACAATTCCCCCAATGTCTGGCAAATCAATTTTCTTCCTGCTGGCTTTAATCGCGGCCCAGATACTAATCGGATGCGGCGGTTCGACGCAAAACGGGCCGAATAGCAATGCCGTTAACCAGCCCGCCAACGCGGCGGCGGCCGAACCTGAAAAAGACGGCGTTAAATACAACGTCGAAGAATTGGGCTCGCTGGTCAAAATGCCGTTCGAGCCGGAAGACCTGGCATGGAAGGAGTTCAACACAAACCAGCAGAACCGGCGGCTTTTGGCCGTGTTTCAGCTTACTCCTGCCGACGCTAAAAAAATGCTGGAAAGTGCTTCGAAGATAAGGCCCGGAAAGCCGGTCGTTCTCACTACAGAAAAATGGTTCCCGACGGAGCTGGTAACACAAAGCGAGATGAGCAACGACGAAGGCATACAAGCCATGTCATACGCAGCGGATGAATTTCTACAGCCGCCGTACAATGAAGGAACGCTCTCTCGCGTAGACAACACCGATTTTTTCGTGCTTGAGCTATTTGCGAAATAGACAACCCGCCGAAACGTCGGCGGCATCTACCTTTTCAAGTCCACATAAATTCTCCCGATTGCCTCTAACTTTAATGTCCGCTTGATTTCGTCTATCATCGGGATAGTAGCTTTTCACGCACATGCATTTGCCGAAAGTGATCATTGCCGCACTGCTTGCCGGACTGTTTTTTGCCGACGCCAGCGGACAGGATACGAATCCGGTCGAACGGCAGGTCGCCAACCCGATAACCGACACTCCTAACATAAATCCGATCTCGGCCGAGCAGAGCATCAAGCCGCCCAAAACAAAGAAGACCGAAGACGACAAGGCCATTGCCGAGGGCGAGGTGGTCGTTTATTCGGAAAAACAGACGGTCGAAGGCGAAGACGGCAAACGCATTCTGACCTACACCGGCAACGTTGACGCACGCTACGGCAAATACCGGATGCAGGCTGATAAGATCGTGCTGTACGAGGCCGAGGACAAAATGGTTGCCGAGGGCAGCGTCGTGTTTGACGAAGGCGACGACCAGCGAATAACCGGAGCACGCGGGACTTTTTATCTCAATACGAAGCTCGGCAGCTTTGAAGACTCGACCGGCTTTACCAATCAAACCAGCGACGGCACTGTGATCTATTTCACCGCCGAAAAGGTCGAGCGGACAAAGATAGATGAGGTCGTCGTGACCAAAGGCAAATTCACCGCTTGTGACGAGGCCGTGCCCAAGTGGTCGTTCACCGCCGACGAAGCAGTGATCAAATTCGACGACAAGGTAAAATTAAAGAACGGAAAATTTCGGGTAAAAGATATTCCGCTTGTGCCGATACCCTATGCGTCTATCCCGATCAAAGAACGCGACCGTGCCTCGGGATTTTTGACGCCGACGTTCGGATTTTCAGGCAACAAAGGCGTTCGAATTCAGGGAGCATATTTTCAAACCCTCGGCCGCTCGGCGGACGTAACACTAAGAGGCGACATCTATTCGTCACGCGGCATCGGGTACGGCTTCGATGTGAGGACGCGTACGAACGATCGTTCGTTTTTCAATTTCGGCCTTTACGCCGTCAAGGACCGAATCTTCGGCGCAAAAGAAGACGCCGATCATCCCAACCAGGGCGGCTCGATCTTTTATGCCGAAGGTGTTCAGTATTTTTCGAACGGCTGGACCGCCGCCGCTGACGTGCGGGTGACATCGAACCTTGCCTTCCGCCAGGTTTTCTCTGACGGCGTTCAGCAGATCATCTCACCGATCGAGGTTTCGCAGGCGTTCGCCAACAAGAGCTGGAGTAATTACACGCTCGACCTGCTGGGACGATCGCAGATTGTTTCTATCCCGAACGTCACGATCAGCACAAAAAATTTGCCGAGCGTGCATTTCGAAAAACGTCCGTCGAGGCTTTCGTTTTTGAAGGGCGTTTACTTTTCGTTCAAGACCGGCGTCGAAGGCGTGTCGCGTCGCGAGAGCGTATCGGACCTCGCACTTTATAGATCGCAAACCGGCAGCGACACGATCCGCACGCCGTTGTTTAATCTGCGTTACGACGCGTATCCCCAGGTCACCATTCCGATCAGTACCAAGTACTTGAACGTAACAGCGACCGGAGCGTTTCGCGTTACGTACTATTCCAACTCGTTCAGCGACATGCGGCGGCTGGTTGAAAGGGACGTACTGAGAAAATACGGCGAGTTTGAGTTTGATGTGCGGCCGGTGGCGCTGGCAAAAAATTATTACGGTAAGGACAACGAGTTTAAGTTCCGTCACGTCATCGAACCGTTCGTGACGTACCGCTACATAAAGGGAATAAATAATTTCAGCCGGATCATTCGGTTCGACCAACTGGACACGATAACCGATACGAACGAGATCGAGTTCGGCATTGCGAACCGGATCTACACACGCCGCTATGCTGAGGCGGTCACGCCCGAAGCCCGAAAACAGCTATCGACCGCGCTTGCGTCTTCGTCCGCATTGCAGGACGGAAACACAGCTCCGCCGCAAGCCGAACGCACGGACGCGGTCTCTTCGATCAGATCGATCATCGCCGAAGCCGCAAAGAAAAAGAAAGACGAGCTTTCGGTTCAGCCTTACGAGATTTTCAGCTTGGTTGTGAGAGGAAAGTATTTTTTCGACAAGACATTCGGCGGAGCTTTAACACCTGGTCAGCGTAACCAGATCGCACCGATCACGGCAATGAGCTTTTACACTTTTGGCGGAGTTGCGAGACGTTTTTCTCCGTTAAGCGTAGACGCGACCTATCGCCCGCAGCGGACCGTTTTCTTCAACACGCGAATGGACGTCGGCGTGCAGGGAGACGCGGTCAGAGCAATTTCCGCAACGGTCGGTTATGACACACCGCTGTTCAAGGTTTTTCAGACTTTTTATTACACGCGGGCAGTCGACCTGATCCCGTCCCTCGCCGCCCAGCTAAACCCGCCGCCGGGAACGCAAAACGTTAAAGAGCCGGGAACCTTGCGCGGTTCGCAATGGAGCCCGTCCGTCTTCGTCGGCAACCGCGACAAAGGCCTCTACGCCGGTGCATCCGTTTTCTTCGATTTCGAAAACCGCCGCGCCGCCCGTCTCTCACCTCTCATCTCGTCCCTCTACACAATAGGCTACGCCTACGACTGCTGCGCCCTCGCCCTCCAGTTCTACTCCTTCAACGTCGGCCAACGTAATGAGAATAGATTGCTGTTTAGCTTCCGTTTGAACGGAATCGGAGCGTTCGGCACGGAGCAGTTCGGACAAGGGTTGAGATGAATGAAAGTTAATAAGACAATATTCACGAAAACTTACGAAACACCAAAACTTAATCTATTTTAGAATTTGACGAATTTTTCACGGATCAGCATTGGCCGCTCCCGTCTGTTCACCCTTCACATTGTTGGGATCCCGATTGGCTCCGTAATAGGCAATGAGTGCGGCTACAGCGGCGCCCAGCCAAGCCTTTGCTTGTGCCGACAATGAGGGCACCACGCCGTCATATTTTATGAGACCTGCGATAACCATTGCCACGCCGCAGCAGATCCATACGCAGATAATTACGACAGGAACATGGGAACCGAGCATTTGAGCAAGACCACCTAGTTTTCCGCCAAAGAGCTTAGGAGCGGGCAGTTCGTTTGGCTTTGCAATGGCCAGTACGCCGACTATCGTTCCTGAAATCAGTCCGCTAATCGAATTTAAAATGTCGGCTACACTCCCAAGTTTAGTGTCCTCAACACAACTCGGCGGAACAAGCTTCCCCGGTGCGGAGTCGCAGAGAGCTGCGACTCCTATGGCCTCGACTATGGAATAGGCGTATATAGCTAGCAAGGCTAAACTCAATAACGTCATTACCAAAAGTTGACTCATAACCTTACTCCGAATCTTAAAAGCTTGATTGCAATGAGTTATCCGGGGAGCCGGTAGCCCAAAAGTCGACTTACAGGATAGTTTGACTCATTTACCGAGTCGGATTGGTTACCGCCCAACACCTTAATGTTATTGGAGGTCTTGCTAATGAAAAAACCAACATGTCCCTGCCATGTGACGGGTGGACGACTAAAAACGACAATACATCCACGTTCCGGTGTTGTGATCGCCTTACCCCAGTTCAACCAGCTGCGAGCCGCAGTTGAGTCCGTTCCTTCCAAACCGGATCGCTCCATACACCAATTGACGAAGGCCGAGCACCAAGGGCTCTCATCATTGGCATTGTAGGGAGCCGACAGGTTTGTCGATTTTAGATATTCAACGACGCGGGGATTATCTCCATTCCCGACGAATTCTTTGACTCCAACCTCAGCGAGAGCGACATTCATCCAAGAATGCGTCTCGGTTGTCGGCGGCAAAACGAGTTCTAAATATTTGTGAGAAGCCCATCCTTCAATTCCGCCCTTTTTAACTCTGTACCAATAACCGTCGCCCGACTTGCTTATGAATTTGACGACATCGCCCTTCTTGATGAATCCAATGACATTGCCGATAACCGTCGGAGCTTCGCGTACATTCAGGCTTTCGGCTGTAACTTTGTAATCGCTCATTGTGAACTGTTCCTCCTTATAATCTCAGTTTCCATTAAATCGATTCTACTTGTCGTGAAAGTGCCGGAAGTTCAAAAGGCTCGTAGTCGTGGGACGGAGTTAGGACTTCCTTCCGAATACCAAAACTCTTTTTAAGCGTTTATTTACGTAGATTTCCGAGTCACAAATGGGAATCCATCCCGCTTTTTTCTTTTCTTCAGTGATACTTGCCGGGTCACCCGTTCCTACTTCTACGAAGTGCAGATCGTTAAGTATTTTGTACGAACTCTCGAAGAAAAATTCGGCATTGTTCACTGGAAAGACTTTTTCTTCGTGCACGACAGTACCGTACTTGATAATGTCAAGACGGTATCCCGCATCTTGTTCGACTTCGCACCGCTGCTCATTGCCGGATAGATTTAAGTCGTTGTCTATTCGAACTGAATAATCTGCCATAGAAATCCTTCTCCTTTTAATATGTATCGAGTATGTTTTTGAATCTCGTATTAAGCGAGGAATCCTCGTTGATTCGATCAGTGATAATTCCGCCTAGCTTTAGGAGAATACGGTCGTAATCATCGATTGCCGGTTTCTTAGCCAAGTCTCTTAGCTTCGCGAGACTTTGTTCAAGAGCGGTCTTGGCGGACGCGTTGGTAGTTCCGTACTTCGCAGGTATTTCGTCGAGAAGCAGCCCCAGGTTTGGATCGCTTTCGATCAAATTAAAGATGATGGCTAGCTTTCTAATGATCTCGTTTTGAGCGTCTTCGGCTGTTTTAATTGTTGCGGCAACCGGTACTGCCCTGGCTCGTTCGTCATCAATTATTTTCTGCTGGGTTGCGTATGCGGCAGTTATCGCTCGAAACTTGGCCAAGTTTCGAGCCCCTTCGGCGACCTCGGCAGCTGTCGGAGCAAACTTTATGCCCGCTGCTCTTTTCGCTGAAAGTAGTGTTTGCGCCGCCTCAGCCGCGGCGCCAGTATCGGTGGCGAGATTCGAAAGAGCAAAGTCCATCGTGCCGGCATGATAGTAAGCGACTATGTCGACATAAGCTCGATCGAAGGGATACCGTTCATTTGAAAGACTGGATTTCTCGAAGATATCACCCAGGATCTCGGAGCGCTTTTCGATCATCTTGTTAAACAGTATTTGGAGTTCTAAGAGTCGGAGGTTTTTGTCTGCAGAAGCTCGAGAGCCTTGCACGAACGTCAGACCTTCGCCGATTATCGATTTTGCCCTGGCACCATTCGTAATACTGATTGCGGTTGACGCTCCGATTTCCAGGATGTCGATCATAAGATGAAACAAGTCTCTTCCGATGCGTCGTTTTCTTTGATAGTGCCTAAAATTGATATCAATCTGGCTCACGGCCAAAAAAATGAGTTTATTGCGTTTTTCAAGGTCAGGGGCGGACTTATAATTGTCCGCAAGAGTTTTGTAATCAGCCGCGTTGGTTGGGGATGCGGCCACGTCTGTTTGAAGTGCAATCGGGATTTTTTGAGCGATCGCACTGCTAGCAAGTAGAATGACGTATAAAATAAGTACGTTTAGAGTCCAATATCTTGATATTTTGATTTGCATATAACGAGTGTCTACCTTGTAAATATTTTACGGTCGGACGTGATTTATTGCCGGCTCCAATATGTATTGCCGACAAGCTGGAAAATCTTACAGGCGCTTCAAGATTTTTGTTTATTGCTGCTCGTCGGCATCGATGTTGGCTACTTTCCAGAACTCATCGTCCCTTGGCGAGCTTTTTGATGTTCAGAGTGTTATAAATGAAAACGTAAGACGGGATGATCGCCCTCTTTACCTGGTTGGTAAAGCGCACACAAAGGCTTTAGTTTCTT
>CADEEU010000191.1 GCA_902826385.1 uncultured Acidobacteriota bacterium
GGTTTCGAGCCGTTACGCCGAATCCGAATTCGTCCGAAGGCCGTTCGAGCGGCGGGCAAATTCAGCTTGGCACGCGGAGCGGCTCCAATGAATTTCACGGCAGTTTGCGAGAATATTTCCGCACGGACAAAACCGCGGCCAACACATTTTTCAACAATCGCAACGGCATCGAGCGGCCGCGTTTGCAGCGGCATCAGTTCGGCGGAAGCCTCGGCGGACCGCTGCCATTTCCTAATCTGGGCGAAACGAACGGCCCGCTTTTCAAAAGTGGAAAGGACCGGCTGTTTTTCTTTTTCGATTACGAAGGACGCCGCGACGATTCCGAAGTTTCGCGGGCTCGCGTCGTCCCGCTTCAGCACGTTCGCGAAGGGCGCATAGCCTACATGAATAACGCTCCGGGCTGCGCGGCGATACCGGTCACGCAGATCAGGCTGGACCGAAATCCGCAGTGCATTTCTTTCGCATCGACGGCACTGTCGGCTTCGCTCGATCCGCGCGGAACGGGCGTCAACCAGCAGCTCTTGTCGTTTATCAACAGCCGCTATCCGGTCGCCAACGACCCGAGCGGCGGCAACGGGCTAAACTCTGGGCTGGTGCGTTTTAATGCCCCCGTTACGTTAAGCTACGACACCTACACCACGCGTATCGACGGCAATATTAACGACCGGCAGCGAGCGTTCGGCCGATTGACGCTGACGAGAAATAACCAGACAAACCAGGAAGCACTTTTCCCCGGCGACCCGGACAGCGAAAAGCTGATAGATAAAAGTTATCAGCTAGTCGGCGGACACACGTGGGCGATCTCGTCATCTCTAACAAATCAATTCACGGTCGGTGTTTCGCGGCAGATTTGGGATTTTCCGGTTCCTGCCTCGGCGGCGTACCCGACCGAGTTCACGTTGGGGCCGTTTGGCGATCCGTTTGCCGAAACCAGCTTTCAGAACCGCGATGTGATCGTGCCGACAATACGCAACGACACAACGCTGGCGTTCGGCGATCACACGTTTCTGTTCGGCGGCCAGTTCAAACCGATCAGGCAGAAATCTACGCTGATCAACGATCTCAATTTTGCCACGATCGGTCTTGGCGGCAACACGAATGCCCTGAATTCGGGTCTTCGTCCGACGGACATTCGCACCAACAGCACGACCGCGCAAAGTAACTGGGACACCACATATGCTTTGATGCTTGGACGTTTGGCGCAGCTGAATACAAACTTTGTTTATGACGTTGCGGGCAATCCGCGGCCGCTGGGCACCGGAAAGGCACGTGATTATGTTTATAACGAATACGAGCTTTACGTTCAGGACAACTGGAAGCTGCGAAGCGATCTGACCGTCAATCTCGGCGTTCGCTGGCATTTTTATCCGGCACCGTATGAAAAGAACGGCTTCCAGGCCGGGAACGATGTCGATTTTGACGAGCTGATACGGATACGCACCGCAAACGGGCTTGCCGGCATCAGCGGTGACGACGCTGAGCCGCTGCTTCAGTACAACCTGATCGGCAAGGCGAATGACGGCCGCCCGCTGTACGAGACCGACCGGAATAATTTTGCTCCGCGGTTCGGGTTTGCGTGGAACCCGTCGTTCGATGGCGGAGTCCTGGGCACGTTGTTCGGCGATCGCAGGACCGTGCTTCGCGGCGGAGCTTCGCAGGTGTTCGACCGCGTCGGCGGTGCGTTGACGTTCATCCAGGACCAGGGTTCGTATATCTTCGATAATCAGGTGTCACGAGCATTCGGTTCCCTGAATCCGCGCACCTCACTGTTGAACGATCCACGGTTTTCGGCCATCAATACGCTGCCTGTACAAAACACCGCACCGATCAGCACGCGGCCGTTTACGCCGGACCCGTTCGGACAGGCTTCGGGGCAATTCAACTACACGGTCGCACAGAATTTTGAAGTTCCCTTTGCGTATCAGTGGAGCTTCGGCATGCAGCGTGAGCTTCCGGGCAATATGCTGCTCGACGTTTCTTACGTCGGTCGGAGAGGGAAGAAGTTGTTCGCTCAATCGGACGCGGCTCAGATCGTGGATTTTCGCGACACCGCGTCGGGACAATTCATGCTGGCGGCGTTTAACAACGTGCAGGGCCAATTGCAGGCAGGCTCGGCACTGACCGCCCAGCCGTGGATAGAAAATCAGGTCGGACGAATGGCGTTGCAAAACTACGGGCTGACTTGTACGCAGATCGGGCAAACATTCTTAGGCTTTACGCCGCCGAATTGTACGTCGCTGCTTGCCGATCCAAGTTTCGGGCTGGTTTCGGGCTTGCTTGAAACGGGCGGAACTGCGGATACGGTGAACAGCCTGTTCGCGAATGCTCTGCTCGATTCGAACGTCGGCCTCGGACGCCAGTTCGCGACCAACGCTTTCATTACAAATCAAGGTGCGTCACAGTACGACGGTTTGCTGATCAGTTTGCGCAAGCGTTTTTCACGCGGTTTTCAGTACGATGTGAACTATACGTGGTCGCACTCCATCGACAACCAGTCAAGCGTCGCAAACGCTACGGTCGGCGGCCTGGTTTACAACGCCTTCGATCGAACGGCGGGACGAGGCAATGCCGATTTCGACATTCGCCACCTGTTCAACGCGAACGGATTTTGGGAACCGCCGTTAGGTCGCGGACGTGCGATTGGCGGCAACATTCCGAAGTGGGCCAACGTGTTTGTAGGTGGTTGGACCGTCGCGGGAATCTTTACGGCCCGCAGCGGTTTGCCGGATACCGCATTCTCCGGTGCGTATTCGGTCAGCTATTTGACGCCCGACCTCGAAGGCGTTCCGCCCGTGCTCGTAAATGGGGCCAACACTAATTTTGCGGTCAACATCCGTAACGTTGGTGACGGCATTCAATATTTTGCGGACCCGGCGGCGGTGCAGGCGGCGTTCCGATATCCGCGTCACGGCGAGATCGGCAACCGCAACCTTTTCCGCAGTGAATCGTTCTGGAACATCGACATGGTCCTTTCGAAACGGTTCGGAATGCCGTGGGGCGAAAACCACAATCTTACGTTTCGTGCCGAGGCTTACAACCTGACGAATAACAACGTCTTCGCTCCGCCGGACCTGACTTTCAATTCGGGTACGTTTGGACGGATAACGGCTGTACAAAGCGCGGCGAGAGTGCTGCAGTTTGCGCTCCGTTACGATTTTTGATCGCCCACACGCGATTAGTTTGTTCCTTACACACTTTGCCTCCGGTTTCGGCCCGGGGGCTTTTTAATGTATCCGGGTGGAAAGGTTGACTACGGACGGTTCGTCACAACCGTGTTAGACTTTACCGAATGTCGCCGACATCCCTCATTATTCTCATTATTTTATTTTTCGCTATCAGTCTTGTCGGGGTAGTTACGGGGAGTAATTCGTTGATCACGGTGCCGGTAATGTTTCAGCTCGGTGTCGATGAAAAAGTGGCGGTGGCGACGAATATGTTTGGGCTGACGTTTATGGCGATCGGCGGGACGATACCGTTTGTACGGCAATCTCGAATCGACTACCGGAAAGTTTCGCCGCTTATTGTGCTGACGCTGATCGGTTCGGCTTTAGGAGCGGTTTTGGTCGGCCTGATAACGAATGCGGGGTTAAAGCTGGTTGTTTCTGTGGCGATGATTGCAGTCGCGGTCTTTACGTTGTTCAGGCGCGAGGGGCAGAAAGAGACCGCGCCGCGGGCTGACGGTTACGACGGGACAATTGAAACTCACGAACTAAAATCCCCGGCTGCTGCGGCTCCCGGTTCGGACGGGGCAGCGGTGAGGGTTGTACTGGTTTATTCACTTACGTTTATTTTGGCGATCTACGGCGGGCTTTACAGCGGCGGATATGTGACGATACTGACCGCCGTTCTGGTTGCGTTTTTCCCGATGCCGTTCGGCGAAGCGGTCGGGTCGACCAAACTGATAAATGTTTTCTCGTCGCTGATCGCAACCGTAATTTTTGCCTGGCAGGGATTGATAGATTATAAGCTCGGCATCATCCTTGCCGTTACGATGTTTGTCGGCGCATACATCGGCGCTCACTTTGCGTCCCGTATGGACGAGACGTGGCTGCGTAGAATATTTCTTTTCACCGTTGTTCTGCTTGCCGCTAAAATGCTCTTCGATCTTTTCGGATAACCGAAAATCAAATCCTTCAGGAAACTCTTATTCTACGGGCGGTTTCGATTTGTTGTCGGCGCGTTTTGCCGGAGCGGATTTCCTGGGGACGGTTGCCGGCGGCCCGGTCGTGTTTGCGGCCGGTTGGGTCGGTTTGTCTGCGGGTGGTCTTACCGCTGTGTTTGCCGGCGGAGCAGTTTGCGTGTTTGTGTTAGCGGCCGGCGTCTTCGGTGTCGGCGAAGGCTTGGCTTGAGTGTCGGTGTTGGCGGGAACGGGAACAAGGATCACGCCCGAGTCGTTCGGCATGAACGGGCTTCCGGTGTTCGGGTCGATGTAGACCTGGTTGCCGCCCGGTGGAATATAGGTCGGCACGGGAGCTCCCGGCGGCGGTGCTCCAGTGGCCCACGGATTATAACTGTCACCGCCGGGCAGCGTTTGCGGCGGCTGTGAGACGATGTCGCCTTCGGTCATCGATCCCGGAATAGAGCCGGGCATCGAGATCAGGTTTTGTTCTTCGGCTCCCGTTGCCGGATTGATCGGCTGAACGGGCAGGCCGTTTGCGTCAGGCTGCAATTGCGTCAGTGGGATAGTCTGTTTGCTGGAAGTTGCATAAATAAGCGCGGCGGCCAGCAGGCCAATTGCAGCCACGACACCTACCGCAGTCTTCCAAAAGCTTCCGCTCGAAGCCGTTCCCGCGACGGCCTTATCCAAATCCTCGGCGAATTCGGCAGCGGTCTGATGTCTGGCGTCCGGGTCTTTTGCAAGAGCTTTTCTTATCACTGCTTCGAGCGGCTGCGATACGTCCCTGCGATGCTCACGTAACGCCGGTACTTCATCCTCGGCGTGCTTGAGCATTACGTCGGTCGGCGTTTCGCCGCGGAACGGGACTTCGCCGGCGAGCATTTGGTAAAAAATGATTCCGAGACTGTAAATGTCCGACCGGCCATCGACCAAGCTTAAGCCCGAGAAATTTTCAGGAGCAAGATATGCGACATTAACGGGCGACCGTTCGTCACGATCTGGGTTGCGGCCGGTGTCCGCGGGTTCGAAATCGAAAACCTTTACCGAGGCAGAGTCGGTTGTGTTTGAAACAAGAATGCTGTCGGGCGTCAGGCTGCCGTGGATGAAGCCGTTTTCGTGGGCGGTGTTTAACGCTTCGGCAATCTGCCTTGCGATCGCGGTCGCTCGCTGGACCGAAAACTGGCCGCCTATTCCGATGGAATTCTTAAGCGGCTCGCCGTCGAACCCTTCGTAAACGACGTAGTGAGATTCGTCCTTGTTCGCCCCAAAATCATTAGCCGCAAGGATGTACGGATTGGAAAGTGCCGTGGCGGAGCGGGCTTCGGCCGTGAACTGGTCGCGGATGTTTTCATCCAACGCCAACGCACGCGGCAGCACCTTCAGCGTGACCGGTTTGTCCATGAACAAATGCCGCCCGCGATAAAAATCGCCCACCTCGCCGCTCCGCAGCAGCGAATCAAGCCTGTATTTCTCGGCGACAACGGTTCCTGTTAACTGTTCGGCCATCTATGATTAGAACGGAATCAACCGCTCGGGGTTGCAAATATTGATTATTCTTCTTTTGCGAAATTTGCGGCCTTTGCGTTGAAACTTCTTTTACATCTTAAGAGAATCTCACGCAAAGCTCGCGGAGAACGCAAAGAAAGAAAAGAGGAAAAACGCGGACGAGGCCAGTGAAAGCCAGCGTCCGCGTTTTAATACTGGCCTTCGAATTAAAGCTTAACGAAGACGATAAGCAGTGCGAAGAGCACGAGCGATTCGATCAGCGCCAGCGCGATGATCATGAGCGTCTGCACGGTTCCGGCTGCACCGGGGTTGCGAGCAGCACCTTCGGCGGCACGCGAACCTACCAAACCCTGGCCGATACCGGCCAAACCGGCAGCCAAACCAAAGCCGATTCCGCCGCCGATCGCTTTTGCGGCGTCGACCGAAGACTGGTTATCGGCCGCACCCTGGGCCATTGCCGGGATCGCCATCAATGCCAACGCGAGCGTTGCATAAAAGACGTATTTCATTTTGTTCATTTTGATTTTCTCCTGTTCTATTCTATTTACGATTTTTCAGGAGGAATCGTTCGTTAAACTCGCTTCTACTGCCGGTATTATTTCGCCTCGCTTCCGGTATTCGCTTGATTTTATACTCCCCAAGAGTCAAGCGCGCCTGCGTGCTGGCACATTGTTCGACAAACTTAAGTTTGCCGGACGTTTTTAATCGCAAGTTTTCAAACAATCTCCTGGGTTCAGAGTACAAGCTTTAGCTTGCCCTCCGTTAAAGAGACACGCTAAAGCGTGAACCCTAAACTTTATGCCGCTACGGGATCACCGTGCGGTTCTGCGTGATGCTCGTCGCCGTGGTGCTCGTCGTGCGGGGCGTGCGAAACCTCGCCGATATAGATCAGCGACAGCAGTGTGAACACGAACGCCTGGACCAATGCGACGAAAACGCCGAGGCCGGTCAGCGCAAGCGGCACTAAAAATTGCGTGAACGGCGGTGCAAGATTGGTGATCTGCACAAACACCTGTTCGTCCGAGAACATGTTGGCAAAAAGCCGAACGCCGAGCGTGAACGGACGGATCGAGTTACTGATGATCTCGATAAAGAAGATCAGAACCGTGATCGGGATCATCAGCAGGGGCAGCTTCGGCCCCGCGAAGTGTTTGATGTGGCCGAACAATCCGTTCTCGCTGATGCCGACGTAGTTGTAATAGATAAACGACGAAACGCCGAGTGCGAACGTTACATTTACCGACGCAGTCGGCGACATGAACATCGGGAACTGGCCCATCAGGTTCGAAACCAGGATCAGAATGCCGAACGTCGCCACGATCGGAAGGTGGCGATAGCCGTGCTCGCCGACGATGCTGGTGATCATGTCCTTGACCGCGAGATAACCGGCTTCAAGTGTCAACTGGCCCTTGCTCGGATCGTCCTCGGAAAGCTTGCCTTTCAGTAAGTAAACGATAAAAACCGTAAGTAGACAGGCG
>CADEEU010000192.1 GCA_902826385.1 uncultured Acidobacteriota bacterium
CAAAATCGCCAATAGCGTTGTCCAATTCGATGATTAGCAGTTTTAAATCAAGTTTTTTCTGATCCGCCTTCGATTTTGTATTACTCTCTTCAACATCGAATTTGGCCGAAAAAAGGTTTGTATCAAGTCGTTTTCCGTCTTTGTTGATCTTCTTCGCCGCGTTTGTAATCAGCGCGTAGTCGATGTCTTTTGCGGTCGTATATGCCTTGACTATTGCAGCCTGCGATACCTGGATTCCCTCAAAATCTTCCTTGATCTCCCCAAATTTCGTATCGATCTTTGAATTAATGCCAAAAACCTTGCTCGCGTCCTGCTTTTCAGCCTCTTTCTTGATTCGCTCGAGTTCGACCGACCGGAGTCGGATATTGTCATCACGCAAGTTGGAATCTGAAGCTCCACCAGGCATGCTTCCTCCACCCGGCGGTTGTGCAAAGATATTCGAAAATGCAGCCAAAACCAGTAAAAAGGGGATTAGACTAATGATCTTTTTCATACCTTGCCTCCCATGCCCATAAAAACCGAATCTCTGATTATACTACCCCTAATAACCAGCTTCCCAAATGAAATGATTAGTTTTCGAGACGCCTCAGCATCCCGGTGTTAGCCACGCCCTTGCCTTGTTCAAGAGTAACGGCCTGATTAGGCTGCAGGCCCTCTATTTTTTCTGTTTTCCCATCGCTCCATCGGACCTCAGCCGAACGTATGATTTCTCCCCAAGCCAGTCCAAAATGAAGTCTAAGATCATTCTGCGATAAATAACTTGCTCCGGCCTGCACCTCTCTTATCATCGAACGCCTGTTTGTTGTCAAAGTTACGCGTGCGCCTATGGCATCTCCATTCCTACCTTTTTCTATCAATTTTAAGAGGATAGCGTAATTCTTATTTACCGATGTGTTGAGTAAAGCCGTAGGAACACCGCCCAGGTTCACAACAAAAACATCAACCAGGCCGTCATTATTCAAGTCCGCAAACGCCGCGCCGCGACGAGAAAATGACGGCAGCTCCTGAAGGCCGGAAAAGTCCGTGACAACTTCGAACTTTCCACTGCCCAAGTTCCGGTGAAGGAGAAAAGGCTGGCGAAAACCTTCAACCGTTTCGGACTTCACCAACTCCATTTGCGGATAAACATGCCCATTCAGTACCAATAAATCGAGCAAACCGTCGTTGTCAAAATCGATGAACGCAGTTCCCCAGCCGACGAGTGCTTTGGACGGCTGGCCGACACCTGACTCGGCCGATACATCGAGAAAACCTTTAACAGCTAGATTCCGGTAGAGCGTATTATGTTCGTTCTCAAAATTGGTTACGAAAATATCTACATTACCGTCATTATCGTAGTCAGCCATCGTAACGCCCATTGAGCCTTGTTCAACACCCGCACCGCTGTAACTTGTGCCGGTTTCAAAACCAACTTCTGAAAATGTGCCGTTCCTATTGTTTCTATATAAATAGTTGGGCGAACTGTCATTGGCGACGTACAGATCCAGCCAGCCATCGTTATCGTAATCTGAGAAGATCGCGCCTAACCCAAAGTATTTGCCGTTATCGGCAACACCGATCTTTTCGGCAATCTCCTCGAATGTTCCGTCGCCCTTGTTGCGAAAGAAAAAATCTCGTTCGCCGGGAAGTCCCCGGGGGCCGCACTGGACGCGAATACCTCTGTGCGAACAAGTCTTCGAACTACCAAAAATCGGAAGATTATTGAGATCGAGCGACACGTAGCCCGGAACAAACACGTCCAAATCACCGTCTCGGTCGTAATCAGCCCATGCCGAGCCTGTCTGGAAACCAATTCCTTTCAAACCCGTTTTCTCGGTTACATCCTCGAATTTACAGCCTCCCTTTCCGCGATAAACAGCGTTTCCTCCAAATCCCGTCGCAAAAAGATCGACATTCAGGTCACCGTCATAATCGACCGCGGTAACTCCCATTCCCCAGCCTTTGCGGGTGAGATTCGCAGAAACGGTAATGTTCTCAAACCGTGGTGTTTTGGTTTTTGCACCGTCTTTCTGACGATAAAGTGTGATAAACGGATCGCCGCCCTTTTTGAAATTTTCAACGGTTGATCCATTGACCGTCGCGATATCCAGAAATCCGTCCCCGTCGCAATCGAGCACCGCTGCCCCTCCGCTCATCGATTCGATAATGTAGCGATTGTCCGCCGTTGAGATGTGCGATACATTGATCCCGCCGTCGGCGGAAACGTCCTTAAAAGAAATGGCAGTTTTTTGGGCCGAAACCAGGAGAGATATCCCGATGATCAGTAGAGAAATTGTCGGTGTCCGCATCTATTCTTAACTCTTTTTCAGTTTCGGACGGATCTTTTCAAACGGAACTAAACCTTCGCCTTCTAAAATCGCATAGAATTTATCGGTCGCTACGTTCTTTATTTTTTCGACCCTGCCCGAATTCCAGCGAATCTCTATTTCGTCTGCCTTAACGGCCTTTCCTAAACCGAAATGAACACGCAGATCGTTTTGGGATAGATAGCTTCCTCCGCTTCTGATTTCCTCTGTCTGCACAACCGTGCCGGTCGTAACCTTTATCCTTGCCCCAATTGCGAGGGGATTTCCGTGCTTTGCCGCAAGTTCCAGAGTTAGCCAGTGATTGGCCTTATTGCCCTGATTTTTTAAGATCATCGGCGAAGAGTCCAAATCTTCAACAACAATGTCGATCTGCCCGTCATTATCCAGATCGCCGAAAGCGGCTCCGCGAGAGACCCTAAGCTCTGTCAGGGTTGGGCCGCCCAACTCGGTCGCATCGCAAAATGTGCCGTCGCCCTGATTAATAGATAGAAGCTTGCCCTGTTTATACTTGGCACCCGCGAAGGTCTGCTCCATTTGCGGATAGACATGACCGTTTACCACGAAAAGATCAAGCCAGGTGTCATTGTCGAGATCGAAGAACCCGGTTCCCCAGCCGACAAAAGGGCGCGAGACTTGGCCGACCTTCGCCAAAAACGAAACGTCTGAAAAATCGTAGTTGCCGTCGTTCCGATACAAAGTATTATATTCATCGGCAAAATTTGTGACGAAGATAGCAAAATGGCCGCTATGCAAATAGTCGCCGACTGCGACTCCCATCGAACCCTGTTCCGAACCGTCACCGTTCACACCTGTTCCCGAGATCAATCCAATCTCCTGAAATTTTCCCTTGCCCAAATTCTTGTAAAAGAAGTTCGGCGTCGAATCGTTTGCAATGTAAATATCCTGTTTTCCGCTGTTGCCAAAATCAGCAAAAACCGGCTGCATTCCATAAAAACCGCTCGGATCATCGATCCCCAACTGCCTGGTTACGTCGGTAAAGGTCTCGTTTCCGTTATTGCGAAATACGCTGTCACCGGCTCCCTTTAAGCCCCGCGGGCCACATTGGACGTCAACACCACGAAACTTACATGTCGGAAGCAAACCGAATCCCGGAAGATCGTTTAGTTTGAAATCTACATAGTTGGCTACGGCCAGATCAAGAAAACCGTCGGCGTCATAATCGCCAAAGGCCGCCCCGGCCGACCAGCGCCCGTCCGCTACACCTGCCTGCTTTGTTACGTCCGAGAAGGTTCCGTCACCGTTATTTTTGTACAAAACGTTGCCGCCAAGACAAGTAATGTACATATCGGGAAAGCCGTCATTATTGAAATCGGCAACCGCGCCGCCCATCGCAAAACCGGGATACCCGACACCCGCTTTATCCGTTACGTCAATAAATGTCGCGTCGCCGTTGTTTCGATAAAGCTTACTTTTCGATTTCTCATTCTTCAGGGCCATGTCGACTGTCGGAGCGTTAGTGAAGTAGATGTCGAGTGACCCGTCGCGGTCGTAATCGATCAGCAAAACGCCGCCGCTCATCGACTCAACAATGTACTTCTTTTCAGGTGCCGAAGTGTGAACGAAATTGATTCCCGATTGGCGATAGATATCGACCAGTTGCGGTATTTTGCGGTCTTTGCAAGCAACGGGCTGCGCCCGAATTAGCTGGCCGCAGCATATTGCGTAAAGAACGATAGCGCTAAAAAGACTGACAAATTTCATCACATTCCGCCGCTCTTGCGGCCCTTGAGTTTTTGAAAAATTTCGAGGTGTTTCTTTCCGAGCTCACGTTCGCCAATCAGGTTATAAAGCCTGCTCAATTGGAAATGCGTATCCGCATCGTCGGCACTAAGCAAAGCCGCTTTCTCGAGATGCGGCCGTGCTTTGGCTTCGTCTCCGACTTGCAAATAGACGACACCCAAGTCACGTAATGCGGGGCTGTAGTTTGGCGAAAGCTTCACTGTTTGTTCCAAATATTCCAAAGCTTTCGCCGTCTCACCCACCGTTTTATATGCAAGCCCGAGATGGTAGGCGGCCTCATAATTACCTGGATCGATAACTAAACACCGCCCGAGCTGCGATCGTGCCTCCTCTAATTTTTGGGCCTGTCCGGCATAAGCCAAACCCAATGCTAAACAGCCGCGCGAGTCGTTTGGACGAGACTCGGTAAATTTGTTTAACGAGGTTTCTGCCTTTTGCAGATTATTGTTCTGCAAAGAGGCCGCCCCGTGCAAATACAAATATTCCAGATTCTCCGGTTGCAAAGTCAGCAGTTGTTCGGCGGCACGAACTGCCTCTCCGGGCCGATTTGCTCTCATCGCAATCAGCACAAACTGAGCCAGAAACCTTTCGGAGTTGGGCCTGGCCGCAAGACACTTTTTCAATAGTTCGAATGAACCTGCGTTATTTCCCTGTTCACTCTCTAACAGAGACTGGGTGAAGTGCAGTTCAGATGCATTCGGTTCTATCCGTTCCGCCTGCTGAATGTGCATCCTGGCTTTGGGAAAACTCTTCAACAGGATCTCCGATTTGGACAGCAGTAATAACGCTTCGAAATTTCGGGGAGCAGAGAGTACGAGCAAACTCAACAATTCAACCGCTTCTTTATGCAATCCGAGTCGGCTCAAAACTTCGGCAAATTTATAGGCTGAAATCGGATCTTGTTTTGTCAGACTTTTTGCGACCGGGATCAGCGCAGTGAAATTATTCCGATCTCCTAATTCGGCATAACATGCGGCTCGCAATGACAACGCAGAGGTGGTTTGTATTCTCAGCGGCAACCTATTGGTATTTTTCAGCACACTCGCGCAGTCACCAATAGCGGCGTAAATGCCAGCTATTCTAAGCCTTACTAAATCAGTTTTTATCTCATTCTCAGCTATTCCATTGAGGATCGTCTTGGCTTCTTCCGTTTCTCCAAGTTCAAGATCGGTTGACGCAAGGTCTATTTTGGCCAAGGTTAAACTCGGATCAAGTGTCAACGCCTTTTTGAAGAGTGATCTGGCTTCATTCAGGCGGGTCTGTCGCATCCGCAGTCTAGCCAATAGACGAAAACCTTCTTCATCTGTGGGGTTTGCGATCACATAATCGAACAAATGCTTTTCCACTTCGAAGAGCTTTCCATCCTCGATGGACTTTTCAAATTGCTTTAATGACCCTTTTCGCGGGGCAATCGGCTGACCGTAGAGCGCCGAGGCTACGCAGATTGAAAAGAGGAAGACCGCGACAAATCGAATGGACCTATCTGAGAGAGTATTCATGTTTTCACATCGGCGAGTCGGGTTTTCGATTTGCTGCCTTCAGTTCTTGATAGCGCTTTAATTCACGATCAGCTTCTTCCTTACGTCCAACTTTGCGATAAGCGATGCTGAGTTGATAGTGGACGTAATCTTTGTTCGGGTCCAACGAAACCGCATTTTCCAGCAATTCAACGGCGCGTTGTATTTCGCTCTTTTCAAGGTAGATCTTGCCGAGTTGATAATGCGCGTCTGCGTAATCAGGTTTTAACTTTATCGCGCGATCGAGGATCGAGATCGCCCTTTCTAAATCGATCTTTCTTTCGATCAATGTTAACGCAAGATGATACTTGGACAGCGGATCGGTCGGATTGATCTCTAACTCTCGGCTAAACGCTTTTTCCGCTTCTTCATAACGGTTAAGTCTTATCAAACTTTGCCCGATAAAATAATTTACCTTTTCCCGGCCCGGTTCAAGTGAGGTGACGGCACGAAACTCAAGCACTGCCCTCTCATAATTACCGAGGATCATAAAACCCTGTGCCGCATAAAACAGATTGTCGGCAGAATTCCGAGATGCCTCAGCGAGTTTCACGAAGGTTGCCGAAGCCTCTTGCTCTCTTTTCAACCTAATGAGCGAAATTCCGTAAAAATAGGCTAATTCGGCATTTGCGCTGATCGTTGATTCAAGAGGTTTAAGAGTTTCGATTGCCTTAGCTAAATCGTTCTTGAAATAATAGCTGGAGCCCAACATCTGCCTAGTTAATACGTCGTTGGAGTTTGAAGATAGCTGTCGTGCCAAGGGGGCGATGGCATTTTCATATTGCCCGGCGCGAAATGCGGTAATGCCCCAATTCCGGTCCAGCCCGGGAAAATCGGCTTTCCAGCGGGAAGCGGCCCCGAACCTCTCCAGAGCTTCATCTGATTTCCCATTCTGCGCCGCGATAACGCCCAAATTGTGAAAAGCCTGCGCAAGAACATCCGCTAAGTAGGTCCGGAGTTTCTTAAGTTCAAGGACTCTTGCCGGTGTCAGAGGCACAGTTGAAGAACCTGTGTTTGAACCCTTCACGACCGGAAGGCTATTGTCGCTGACAACCTGTCCAAGTATCTGATTAATCTCGTCTCTCGCCGATACCAACGATTCCTGCTGCAGCTGCCCGGCAATTGCCAATTCCTTCTCGCCTTCCGCTTTTCTCCCGGTCCGCAAAAGAAGCCGTCCGAGTAAAAAATGCGTGCGGCGGGCTTGAGACTTTGCTTTTTTATCAATCGATTCCAGTTCGACCGATCTCCTGAGATTTTGCTCGGCTTCAGCAAGCTGGTTTAGCTCGGACTGCGACTGAGCCAGAAACAGATAGGCCTCGGCACTTTTTGAATTAAGTCTAACCGCCTTCTGCAGATATGGAATGGCTTTCTCATGTTTGCTTTCGGATGAGGCGACCACACCAGCAAAGAAATTGGAGAAAAAATCGTTTGGAGTGAGCTTGAGTTCGTCTTCAAAAGCGGCACCGGCTTCCGCGATTCGCTCACTTCCGCCGTTTTGTAGAATCAGATAACCG
>CADEEU010000193.1 GCA_902826385.1 uncultured Acidobacteriota bacterium
GTGATATAAGATTTCGGGTCGCCCATTTCGTACAGGAGCTGTTCGGTCACCCCCGGCACGTTTACGCGGCCGCCGGTGCCGTCGTGTTTGGTTACGACGAACTCGCCGTTAGGCGAGGCTTCGACGATGGGGAAGCCGATGTTCGCCATGTCGGGAATGGACTGCCATTCGTACTGGCAATTGCCGCCCGAGCTTTGGGCTCCGCACTCGATAATGTGGCCGGCGATCGTTCCGGCTGAAACTAAATCCCACTGGTCGAATTTCCACCCGAACTCGTGCATCAGCGGCCCGAGCGTCAGGCCGGTGTCGGTCAGGCGGCCGCCGATGACAATTTGGGCACCGCGATCGAGGGCTTCGACGATGCCGCTCGCACCCAGATAAACATTGGCCGACTGGACCTTGTCACGGATCTCGGACAGGTCCTCACCGGTATCCATATTCTTGATTTCAACGCCGCTTTCCAGAAAGCCGTCCAACTTATCGAGAATATCGTCGCCAGTTACTACGCCGATCTTAACCTTTCCTGACAATCCGAGCTCGCGGGCGGTTTCGCGGACGGCCTCCGCACAGCCCAAAACGTTGACGCCGCCGGCGTTCGACATCACCTTTATGCTTTTTTCGACGCAATCGGGCAGGATTTCCTGCATCAGGGATACAAAATCGCGGGCGTAACCGGCATTTGGGTCGCGCGAGCGCTGTTTTTGCAGGATGCTCATCGTGACCTCTGCCAGATAATCGAGCATCAGATAATCGATCGGGCCGTTGCGGACCTGATCGACGGGTGCCGTGAGAAGATCGCCCCAGAAACCCTGGCCGCCGGCGACGCGAACTTTTTCTTTCATAAGCTAACAATTAGAAACCAAAACAAAGAGACGGTCAACGACCGGATCACCGGCCGCTGCCGCCTCGATAGCGTGGCTAAATTGTAACTAAATACTACGGCTTCTTTTCGCCATCACCGACAACCGCGTCTTTCGTTGCGGTTCCGGCTTTCTTGGTCGCGTGCCAGACGCGCTTGGAAACCCACTTCGTACCGTCCCACGTGGTATGGGTAAAATATTTCCCACCCTCATACGTGGTTCCGGCGACGTTCTCAGTTACGTCGACCGAGTATTTACCTATCTTTTTTGATGTCGATGCCGTCTTTTTCGCGGCATCGCCGGTCGCGTCGGCAGCCTTTTCAAGCCCGTCCGTTACAACAACTCCAGTCTTCTTTGCGGTGTCGACTGTAACCTCTTTTGTCTTCGAAGCGGCGTCTTTGACGGCCTCGACGACCTGGCCGCTAGCACTTCCGTACGAAAGTAATACAGCAGCGACAAAAGATGCGAAATACGTTAAAGTCCTTGTTTTCATGGCATTAAACTCTCCCTCAGTGTAACAACTTGATTCAGTTATACGGTTCAATTTAACTAGAAGCACTTCGTGTGCCAATTGAAAAAGGCGTCCGCAAAGACGCCTTTTAAGTAAGATTAATAACGGTCCTAGTAAACGACTTTTTTCGTACGACTGACGACCTTCCGGCCGGTTTTCCAGGACTTTTTACCAACCCATTTGGTCCCTTGCCAGGTCTTAATGGTTACCCATTTTCCGCCGCGCCAAACCTTTCTCGTCACCCATTTTCCGCCCGCATAACCCCGTCGAATCACGCCTTTCTTGCGACGCGTAGTTCGAACCGTCTGGGCTTGGGCTGAGAAAGACGGATCGGCCGATGAGATCGTATTAGCTACGAATGGTATTGAAAAAAGTAAAGTGAAAGCAAAGACCAAAGCTGTGAGTTTTTTCATAAGATACATTTCCCCTAAAGTTCGAAATTCAATTTCTAACAAATACTTACACTATCTAGCTGCTGGATTACGGGTTCACTTAATTGTAACCGAAAGGCCTGTAATAGCAAAGATAAATGGGATTTGAAGTCTCGGAAGATCAATGAATACGTTGTCGGGTCATTTCCGGCAGTCGGCGTGCTTCCTGTTCGGCGGCGGTCTTCGCAAGGGTATCTGTAAGACTGAGAGTGTTTCGGACCGAGCTTATCGACGCCCTGAAATCACGGCATTCCATCACGGCCTCGGTATTGCCGACAAAGACCCAGGAATCGTACGGAAGTTTTACTTTTCTGTCGAGGTGTTCGGCAAACTGACGAACGTTCTTCCAATCGGTCTCGCGATCGTAATCGAATTCGACGCGAGCCAGCCGGTCATGATAAAAGCCGGTCCAAATCTCTTCGACATGAGATAGATCAAGTTCTGTCGAGGTCAAAGGTTCCGTCTTGTCCGACGAGCTTGCGTACACAAAATCGAAGTCCTTCCGCGTGGTCCCGAGACGGACACCGTGAATTGCCGGAAGATCAGCCGTGGTCAGATCGCATACCGACTGAGCGTAAATACCCGGAGAACCGATTAACAACAACAGAATTGCGAAAATACTCCTCACGAAAGCTATTCTTCACGATTTTTCTGTTTTGTGTGTCCGGAAGAGTACAGAAATGCTGATATTCTGTCCGGAAAGCCTTTCAATGGCGGATTATTAAAGTTACGGACAACCGATAGCCCGCCAGGTACGTTCCAACTATCATATTGTGACAAGTAGTTCACGGGGTAGAAAAAATGAAACGACTAATTCCTTTTATATTAACTTTGATATTTGCTGTATCGGCCTTTGCCCAGCGGGATGCCGCAACTTTTACCGGCACAGCCCTTATTTACGGCAGCGGCTTTAATACGCGGACCGCTACAAGGACCTTTACGCTTCGGCTTACCAGTCAAACCTCAGAGAGCGAGACGGCAAGACTAATCGGCGTTTTACAAGACGGCGGACAAGACGCCTTGCTCAAAGAGGTCGGAAAGCAGAAGGTCGGGACTTTCTCATTAGGCGGCCAGGTTTCGCGAGATGTTAACGCGGTCCATGTCGCCACGGTTGACGGAAAAACAAGAATCAGGGCCGTTTTCGAACGCTGGCTAGGGTTTGGAGAGCTTCGCGGCGGTTATCGGTCGGTCGATTATCCGTTCAGCTACATCGAGATATTTGTCGATCCGCGAACCGGAAAGGGCGAAGGAACTTTTATACCAGCGGCCCAGATACGTTACCGGAATCGTGACGGAGAGAACCAGATCGAGATCGAAGATTTTGGGACTTTTCCCGGTAAGCTGATGGGTGTTCAAATGCGCGGACGAATGGAGTCGTAGTCGGTAAAATCTCAGCCCGGCTGCCGGACGTTGGCATTAATAAATTTTACGATGTCTTCGGTCGAGGTGCCGGGCAGGAATACTTCGGAAACGCCTTTTTCCTTTAAGGCAGGGATATCTTCTTGGGGCACGATACCGCCGACCAGCACCAGCGTGTCGTCCATTCCGTTTTCATGAAGAAGGTCGACGATGCGCGGGCAAAGTGTACGATGTGCACCGCTTAAGATAGAAATTCCGACCGCGTCCACGTCTTCCTGCAGGGCCGCGGTCGCTATCATCTCAGGCGTTTGGCGAAGTCCCGTGTAGATGACCTCCATACCTGCATCGCGCAGTGCCCGCGCAATCACTTTCGCACCGCGGTCGTGGCCGTCGAGGCCGGGTTTGGCGACAAGGACTCTGATCTTTCTTTCGCTCATTCGGCAGATTATACTAGCGGTTGAACGAAGCGAGCAATCCGTCCAACTTGATGAAGGGTTTCAGGTCCTGCCACTTCATGAAAAACTCGCCCGTCGGCTGTAACGCTTTCGCTACATTTGGAAAGCCATAATTGTGATCAAACGTGACGCCATTCTCATTTATCACAAATTCGCTCAGACTAACCTTGTGATACGCTTCCGCATCGTTGAAAAAACCGGAAAAATCTTCATTTTTGGTGTCGGGATCGCTTTTCAGCTCCTCTTTTGCCTTTTGAACCTCGGTGTCTTTCATTCTAATGAGTGCCGCGAGCAATTCTTCGGTATTTAAGAAAACGTCGACGGGCTGGACCCTTTTACCGGTTGAAGCGTTGACGACGATGCGCCTCGTAGCTACAGACGAGTATGCTCCGCTGCCCTCCATAGTGAGCGAGACGCTTAACACTCCGTTCGCATTGTAGTGGACGTCATAAGTTGCGTCTTCGAGCCACTGGATCTCAGTCAACTCTTCCTGCAGCTTAAAGTCGAAGAGTTTTTCATAACTGAGAGCGGCTTCGATTTTTCTGGATAAAGCCAGTGTCGCGGCCTTAACTTTTGGATATGTGATCGTAAAGTTCTTCTTGAAGCCGGCAATAGGTTTTGGCCGGGTGTAAACAACCTTTTTTGCAGTGATCGTGACCTGGCCGACCAGTGATAAGGCGGGAGCGGCGATCAATAGCGATAGTAGAAGTATTCGCAGCTTCATAGATTGTCTTTTAGATCCATGTTTGGCGAACCAAAAATGCAGCGAATCTTTCCGCCCAATGTCGATCTCCGTTTAACCGCGTCGTACATTTCGACCCAGCTATGTGTGTTGATCCAAAGCGGGTTAAAGCTGTTGACTGGCTTGATGATGCCATATTTAGGCTCTTCTTCTTCGTTTACGAATGAGCCGAATACTCGGTCCCAGATGATCAGAACTCCGGCGTAATTTTTGTCCAGGTACTTTTCATTAACACCGTGATGGACGCGATGGTGCGACGGAGTGTTGAGTATCCATTCAAGCGGCCCGAGACGATGTACCAGCTTAGTATGAATCCAGAATTGATAAATAAGGTTAAAGCCGTGCATGATCACGAACATCCACGGAGCAAACCCGAGCAGCATAACTGGTGCGTAAAAGATCCAGTGCAGCAAGCCGCTGAACCAGCTTTGTCGGACGGCGACGCTGAGGTTGTATTCTTCGCTCGAGTGATGAACGACGTGAAAATTCCAGAAGAGGCGGGATTCATGACTGACTCGATGAAATATGTAATAGGCCAGGTCATCGACGAAAAATAGGATTACCCACGACCACCATGCGTCGGCCGGGAATTTGTAAGGGGCCATCCAGTAAACCGCGGAGTAGATTGCCGATATGAAGATTCCGAACAACAAACCGAAAGCAACGCTGACAAAACCGATAAGAATGTTGTTCCAGGCATCTTTTCTATGATAAACGTTTGCGCCGGTTCGATTCGACCACCATACTTCAAGGGCAATGGTCGCGGCGAAAAACGGAATGGCAATGACAACCGGATTGAACATAGACGAGCCTTATTCTAATATGATTCGGAATCTCAGTTAAAGGTCGTATCAGTATGAAGAAGGCTTTAAAGATTGTGGCGATAGTGACGGTTGCCGGATTTATAGCGATCCAGTTGATAAGACCCACGTTCTCAAATCCCACAATTGTCGCCGGGCAGACGGTCGAAGATTCGGCCAATGTTCCCGCTGAAGTTCAAATGGTCTTGTCGCGTTCTTGCAATGACTGTCACTCAAACAAGACCGTATATCCGTGGTACTCGCAGATCACTCCGTTCAACTGGTTTCTAGCCGACCACATTACCGAAGGTCGTGCCGAACTTAATTTCAGCGAATGGGGAACTTATTCGAACAAGAAGAAGATCCACAAGCTTGAAGAAGTCTGCGAAATGGTCGAAGGCGGAGCAATGCCCCTGCCGTCCTATCTATGGATCCATCGCGACGCAGCTCTTTCCGCAGACCAGAAGAAACTGTTGTGCGATTGGGCAAGCACAGAAAAAGCAAAACTTCCGGCCGAGTAGTTTAGAAATCTCTCTAAAAGAAAACTGTTGCATTCCAGTTTGCGAGACGTTTAGACTATTTACACCCTCTTACTTTCCCCAAGACTTTAGACAATACTCTTAATAAATATGCAGCGGACAAAAACCTGTTTTTGCGTAGCCCTTGTTTTGTCGTTTGCGGTACTGACCATCCCTGCCCAAAGCGATGACGAAGCGGAGATATACGACCTTGTAAATCGTGAGCGCGTGAGATCGCGACTAGTTCCGCTTGCCTGGGACGACAAGCTTGCCAGGCTGGCGCGGTCTTATTCGCGTCAGATGGCACGCGAAGGGTTTTTCGGTCATTATGACCGCAACGGACGTTCGGTATCCGACCGCTCGCGCGAGGCTGGGGCCGGACGTTGGCGAAAGATCGGCGAAAATCTTTTTATGGTCACGGAACATCCGCAATTCACCGTGCTTTCCGTTCGCGGCTGGATGAGATCGGCCTCGCACCGGAGAAATATCCAGGATAGAAGCTGGACCGCGACCGGCGTCGGGATCGCCCGCTCGCGGGATGATCAGATCTTCGTGACACAGGTGTTCGTAAGCCGCTAATTTGTCCATTAAATCTTTGTTACATTTAGAACACGCCGCCCACCGTTTTCGTTATACTGGTTTAGAGGAGGAATTTCCTAAATGGACTTTCTGCTTGATAACCCCCTGGCAACGATGGAAGGACCGGTTTTTCTGGTTCTTTACGCTTTCGTCATCCTATTTTCGGTAATCGCGGTCGCGCTTGTCCGATCAAACGCCGACAAAACAGACCAGCTAAATATTCCGGCGATCCCGCCCGATCCGGACCCGTACGAGATCGCTTTTCTTCGTGCGGGTTCGAACGAAGCGGCAAGGTCCGTTATCTTTTCGCTTTTTCGCCGTGGGCTCATAAAGATCGAGCCCGACAGCAAAAAATCGGTTATTAAACCGGCGTCGCTGATAGATGTTAACGGCTTGCCGCCGATCGAACAGACCACGCTGGAATGGATCGGAATGTTTCGAAACGCGGAAGATGTTTTTGCAAAGAACGACGGCTTGGTTGCCAAACTTGAGCCGTTTTTCTTTACCTACAGACAGCAGCTTGAAACGCGGCAACTGTTAACCAGTCACTCTATGGCGAGTCGGATGAAAAGGTACGGCTGGACCGCCGCGATACCTATTGGCGGTCTTGGCGGATACAAGATCGTTGCTTCGATAGCTTACGGATACTTCAGCTTTGCCTTCACATTCATAATGGGTGCGATGGGCCTGGCGATACTGGCTGCGGTCGGCAATTTACCTCGAGTAACAAAGCTCGGAAAACGATATCTCGAACGGCTTAAGATTGCTTTCGAAGGGATTAAATCGGCGTCATCAAAAAGACCTGACGAGCTGGACGGCTATCAG
>CADEEU010000194.1:0-3526 GCA_902826385.1 uncultured Acidobacteriota bacterium
CGACAGGATGACGTAGAACATCGTGATCGTCATTGTCATCTGAAGAAGATATCCGACCAGGCTGGTTGCACCGGTGGCGAGGATCAGGCCGAGGATTCCGCCTACCACGCACAGCAGCGATGATTCGATCAGAAATTGCAGAAGGATCTGTTTTCGTGTCGCACCCAGTGCCTTTCGCAAACCTACTTCAAACGTCCGCTCGGTCACCGAGACAAGCATGATGTTCATCACGACTATACCGCCGACAACCAGAATGATCATCGTTATCGGGATAACTACGGCCGCGATCATCCCCGTCACCTGATCCATCGTCTTGTTGAATTCGTCGACGTTCACCACCGAGAAAGTACTTTCTTCGCTGCCCAGAAGCTGACGCCTGTTTCGCAGCATAAGCTCGGCCTCTTCTATCGCGGGAAGAAAGTTTTCTTTTAGAACCGTCTTCCCGTGGAGCTGAATTCCATTGGAGCGGTTGAATATCTGATTGTGCAGCGTGATCGGAATATAGACATGGCGGTCCTGCGATTGACCGAAGAACGAGCCGCGTTTTTGCTCGATGCCTATGATAGTGACGGAGACGCCGCGTATTTTAAGTGTCTTGCCGATCGGGGAAGTAAATTCAAAGAACTTGTCCTTGACATCCATTCCGATGACGCCGACGGCAGCGGTTCGGTTAACTTCTTCCCGGGAAAAGAAACGGCCCTCGGCCAGGGTCTTATCCTCGATTTCATACATGTTGTCGGTAACGCCGATCATGCGAACCGACGGCATCTCTATCGTGCCTTCCTGCAGGTCAGCTCCCGCTCCCATTTGGGCACCGACGTAGGTGGAGAGCTTGAGGTTGTCGCGAAGAAACTCGTATTCTTCCCACGTGATGTCCTTGTTTCGGCGATTTCGCCGCTCGAATTCTTCGTCCGACAAATGCTCCATGCTCGCCATCCGAGTCATCATGTAATGATTCGACCCGAGCACTTTTGAGACCTGGTCTATGACGTAGGTTTTTAGTCCCTGGATCGAAGCTCCGACGACAATGACAGCGGCGACTCCGATAATTATTCCGACAAGCGTCAAGAGCGCGCGCAGCTTGTGTTCGAGGATCGACTTCAAGGCGATCCAGAACGCGTCAAAATAAAATGAGTAGAGCTGTCGCATAGGTCCAATAAAGGAAATGTACTTTTTTCTTAAAACCAGCCGGGTCGGCAAACTGCAGCCGGGAAAGAAAATTCGGCCTGGAGAGTGCCTGGACAGAACCTGTAACGTATATTTCCTGCAAAATGTTCACAAACAAATAAAAAAAGTCGGCGACCTTTTTGGCCGCCGACTTTTTTTGGGGAAGAAGTTTATCTTACTCATTCGGAGCAAAAACTAAATCCAGAGCGCTATCCTGAAGCGAAACGATCTGAGGCTGATATTCATAACGTTTGGAGCGTACAGAAATAACGACTGCCTGACCCGCCTGGATATCCGAAAATTCAAAGTAGCCAAAGGTACTCGTGCGGGCGACACGCGTCCGACCGTTTTCTACCAACAAAACCTCTGCATTACGCAGTCCCTGTCCATTCGGTGCAAGCACGCGTCCGCCGACCGAAACACTCGCGGCTGTTGGCCCGATGTAGACCGGAACCGGATTCGAGGCAAATGTACCTGTACCCGCCGCTGTAAATGCATTTAGAAATCCGTTCGGATTCAGGAGATACGTCGGATTCACCGACGAGAAACTTAACCCAAGATTTCTGGCGACCGAGGCATTAAAAGAAAGAAAGTGCGAAGTGAAGGTGACAACGTTGCCCGGCGTCGACGGCGAAATTACTGCTGATTGTCCGCTGGTACCGCCGTTCATCGTTGGCGTCTGTACAGCCGGAGAGAACACCGCGGTTAACAAGTTTGTTCTCGAACCACCGCCAACTCCCGGAGGTGCCGGAGTGTTTCTTGTTATCCGGACCGTGACGGTCTGATTGAACGGCTGAAAGTCGAGGCCGGCAAGACTAAATCCGGGCTGTGTCGTTGTTCCGGTAGTAATCGTTAGAGTTGCTGCCTGGTTTCCGATCAGCGACGGATCAAGTCCCACAATGTTGCTGTAGGTGAACGTGACCGGAACTCCACCCGGAATCGTGTCGAGCACGCCGCTGGTGCCGTTGTTTGTGAAATTAAAATCGTTAGTTGCCACGACCTGGTTGAACTGTGCGAACGTCGTCGTTTGAGCGATGGCGTTGAACGAAAATACCGTAACCAGGGCTAGGGAGAAGGCCAAAAGCCGCATTGAGCGACAAAAATACGATCTACGTAGGGAACTTTTCATGGTCAAATCCTCTGGAAAATTGATGGAAAAATTATTCGAAACGTGACTGGGTTTGAAATTGTCGGGGTGAAGTATGGAGACTTCTATACCAAATTTAGCAGAAATTGGATAGATTTGTCCACCGACTTTTTTCAGACCGGTTACGTTTTCAAAAATCGCGGGGGTAAAATTAAGTGTAATCAATACACTCGGTTGGGCTGACCTCATAGTAGCTAAGCGAGCCTGTTTTTTCAAGCGTATAGCGTCGTGCTATACTTTCGGCTTACTATCCTTTGACCGTTGATTTCAAAAAACTTAGGGAGATAAATCACACTTGAGCGTCCTGGTAGATAAAAACACGCGCCTGATCGTTCAGGGCATAACGGGTAAAGAAGGCACATTTCACACGCTGCAGATGGTCGATTACGGTACTAACGTAGTCGGCGGCGTGACTCCCGGAAAGGGCGGGACGAAACACGAAGGCATTCCCGTGTTCAACACCGTGGCCGACGCCGTAAAAGAAACCGGAGCAAACGCTTCGGTAATTTATGTGCCGCCGGCATTCGCCGCGGACGCCATCATGGAAGCCGCCGACGCAGGAATCCCGGTCGTTGTGGCGATCACCGAAGGAATTCCGGTCGCCGACATGATCAAAGCGAGGGAATATCTTACGGGCCGAAACGCGAGTGTGAGCGAGCTTGCAAGAACTCGTCTTATAGGGCCAAATTGTCCCGGAATAATAAGTCCGGGCAAATGCAAGATCGGCATCATGCCCGGCCATATTCACAAAGAGGGAAGGATCGGCGTCGTTTCGCGGTCCGGCACGCTTACTTACGAAGCAGTCGGCCAGTTGACTGCGCTCGGCCTCGGCCAGTCGACGGCCATCGGCATCGGCGGCGACCCGATCATCGGCACGACGCACACCGACGCCTTGAAATTATTCCAGGCCGATGACGAAACCGACGCCATTGTGATGATCGGCGAGATCGGCGGCACCGCCGAAGAAGACGCGGCCGCATACGCAAAAGAAAACGTCACTAAACCGATAGTCGCGTTCATCGCCGGACAAACCGCACTACCCGGACGCCGAATGGGCCACGCCAGCGCAATCATCTCAGTCGGAAAAGGCACCGCCGCCGAAAACATGAAAGACTTCACCGAAGCCTGCACCAGCGTAGTCCTGTCACTAGGTGTTATTGACGAATCAATTTTACCAATGTTGATAGCAAAATGAGCTAAATGAGTTACAAA
>CADEEU010000194.1:3536-7078 GCA_902826385.1 uncultured Acidobacteriota bacterium
GGAGCTAAGCCGCGGCCCGCGGCAGGGTGCGGGCCTGCAGCAGCAGGAACGACAGGGTCGTCACGACCCCGGCGAGCATCACGTAGAGCTCGATGCCCGGCCCGGATCGCGCCGCCGGTGACAGCAGCAGGGCGACCAGCAGCGGATTCATCGCCGAGGTGGCGATCAGCGGCAGCAGCAGCAGGATCAGGCAGGCGGCAAAGGCACCGCCGCCGAAAAAATGAAAGCCCTAACCGAAGCCGGCATCCGCGTAGTCCAATCGCCTGCGGATATTGGGCAGGCAATTGTCGAGATTTTGGGTTCAAAAGCCGCCGCATAGTTTTCGAAAACTTATGAAAAGAAAATCTCCTGCACCTCTTGTTCTGTTAATAGTCGTAATTTTTACGACTGTCGGATATGCCCAAGAGAAGCTGACTCCCGCTCTTTGGAAGCGTATCGAAGCCCAAAGTCCGAAGCCCCTTCCTCAGAGCCCGGTGGTTGAGCGGGAGACCTCCGATGCTCAGGAAGATGGTCTTAAAGGAAAGGTCAAGCGCTTGATCAGTGAGTATAGAAGCTATTCCGACGTCTGTGCCAGCCGGGGAAGATTACTGGGCGATATCGATGACTATGATCAGAATGGACATCGGCTTCGCAACGTTTCCTTCGCGAACTGTGGAGATTTGGTAGGAATTCAGGTTTACGGCTATATCGAGGGCTCGCGAGCTAGTCTCTATAAGAGCATTCCCGGTTCGTCGGGTGGTATGTTCGCTATGATAGGGGGCCCGCCTCCAAAGCCAAACCCACCAACTCACAAGCCGGATAAACGTTACACCTATAAGTACAAATATTTTTACGCTGACGGAAAGCTCACCGAGATGCGCATGTTCCACAACGACGGCAGCCGAGGAATGTACTACAAGTATTCGAGTTTGCCGACGGAACGGTCCACCTCAGCTTATACTTACGATGACGAGCACAACTGGCGGACGATTTACAAACTGGACGAAAATGGGAACGAAATCGAACACATCAATGTTGATGTGCGAAAGGTGCACGGTTACGACACTGTTTATCGAACTCAAAATAAAGCTTTTGATAAAGCAGGCAATTGGACTCACAGGACAACTTACAAGCTTGAGTCGAAGAACGGCAAAACATCCGAGACGCTGGTTTCCGAAGAGTTTCGGAGCATCACGTATCACTAAAGACTAATGCTAGGCCGTGACTGTTAAAGTAACGGAATTCCTACGCTCTCGCAGGAGGGATCTATGCCACAAGGCGACTCTTTATTGCACAAATGGTTTGAGGAAGTTTGGAACAATAAAAACCCCGCCGCGATTCGCGAGATGCTGAGCGAGGATTCCATCCATCACGGGCTTTCCGGTCCGGGCGGTCCGCCGGTTCGAGGGTTCGAGGCGTTCGAACAATTCCACGCGGCGTTTCTTGACGCCTTTCCCGATTTACACGTCGAGGTCGATGACGTGGTCGCCGCCGACGACAAGATCGCCGCGCGGTTTACCGTCACCGGAACCCAACGCGGTCCGCTCCAGGGCCAGGTGGCGACGGGCAAGAAAGTAAAATTCACCGGCGGCGGAATGTGCACCGTCAAAGACGGCAAATTCACCGAGGTTTGGAACGAGATCGATTTTCCGAAAATGCAGTACGACCTCGCTCCCGACACGCCCGATGTAGAGTAAATTCAGGACGAAAAACGTGAGGCAGACTCCAGTCTGGTCTGAGTGGATTTCCGACTAGATTAAGGAGATCCAGGGACGGGATGTAAGTGTTGACGGGTATAAGTTTGCCGTGCGGAGGGGTTGCACCGCGCGTGGAAGGCCTATATTCTTTATATGCGTACTTCTAGACCTCCGGGATTCGCCGCGAAGGTAAGATCAAAAGATGAGCACATTAACATTTGGAATTATCAAACCCGACGCGGTGCGCGCCGGGAATCATGGGAAGATCGTCGATCGAATTTTGGCCGGCGGATTTAAGATCCGCGGGATGAAGTTGATCCATCAGACTCGGAAGCAGGCTGAGGGTTTTTATGCCGTTCATGCGGGAAAGGGCTTTTATGACGAGTTGACGGAATTTATGTCCAGCGGGCCGTGCGTGGTGTTGGCTTTAGAAAAAGAGAATGCCGTTCCTGCGTGGCGTGAGCTGATGGGTGCGACGAATCCGGCCGAGGCGGCGGATGGCACGCTGCGAAAGGACTTTGCATCATCGATCGGTGAAAATGCGGTTCACGGTTCGGACTCCGATGAGAACGCCGCGATCGAGATCAGCTATTTCTTTAGCAAACTTGAATTAACCTAAGGCTAAGGGTATAAAGTCTTGTTCAGAGTTAAAGCTTCAGCTTGTGTTCCCATCTCGAGTGGGCTTGAACTCTGGCTATAATGAAGGCAAGCTAAAGCTTGGACGCCAAACTTTATGAAAAAATGCCCAACTTGCGAAAGGACGTTCGAGGATAACATGCGGTTCTGCCAGTCGGACGGCACACCGCTGGTTGACGATGCTCCGCCGGTCGATCCTTACAAGACGATGGTAGCTTCGTCAGGCGACATCGCGGCGGCAATGCCGCCTGCTGCCGATCCGCCAAAACAGGACGACGAGGTGCTGCAGCTTCCGCCGGAGGCCGACCCGAAGAAGACGATGTACGCTTCGGAGGAAGAGATCCGTAAGGAAATGCGGTCAGTGGATGAGCAGGTTGTCGATCTGCCGCCGCTCACACCCGAACCGCCGGCCGCCCCCGAACCGCCGAAATTCTCGGAGCCGTCGTTAAGCCCGCCGTCGTTCGGTGAGGGCGCTCCGGTTTCGACTGCTCCGCCGCCGTCTCCGTTTTCACCTTCGGCCGGCGAACCGAAATCGGAGTTTGGCGGTGATCCGTTTGCGAAGACCACTCCGCCTATCCCGTCGCCGTTCGATAAACCGAAACCATCGACATACGAACCACCGCCATCTCCAAATTTTTCGGCGGTGTCCGATCCAGAACCGGCGTTTAAGCCTTCATCATCTTCGGGACCGCTCGGTTCCGCGCCGCCCGGGGCTTCACCCGCGGCGCCTATCCAAAATTGGGAGAAAAACGAACCTATGCAAAATGCACCTTACTCTTCTGCGCCTGCGGTTGCCGGCCAAAATAAGACGCTTGCGATTATTTCGCTGGTAACTGGAATTTTAAGTCTTTTTTGTTGTGCCTGGTTTGTTCCCGGAATTGCAGCCGTGGTCATGGGCTTTATGGCGAAGAGCAAAGCCGCGAAAGATCCGACGAATTACGGCGGCGGCGGTTTAGCCCTCGGTGCAATTATTTCCGGAGCAGTTAGTATTTTGCTTGGCATTATTGTGTCCGTCCTTTATCTAATGGGCTTTCTGACCGGTTTGATAAATCCGAATGCGTTCTAGAACGCTAAAAATTTCCTAACTGCTAGAATGTCACTAATATCCGACGTGCTTCAATCGACCGTTGCGGTTATCAAGGGAATGACCCGGACTTTGTCCGAGATCCCTCGTGAAAAGTGGACGGTTCAATATCCGGATGTGCCCATCACGGTGCAGCCGCGTTATCG
>CADEEU010000195.1:0-3774 GCA_902826385.1 uncultured Acidobacteriota bacterium
CGGCGCCGCACCTTGTCAAAAAGACCGGCAGCACGACTCCGGCCATTACCGCACCGGTTTCGTCCGTTAAAACTTCGATTCCCGTCCTGGCCGAGGCCGCGATACCCGGTTATTCTGGCGTGCTTGTCGAATCGCTCGACGGCACCGTTGTGGTCGAAAGCGCTTCAAATGCAGCATTTAATCCCGCCTCAAACGTAAAAGTCGCAACCGCCTACGCAGTTCTTAAAACTTTTGGCCCGGAATACCGATTCCCTACAAACGTTTGGACGGACGGAAGTTACGAAGAAGCGACCGGGACCATTCACGGGAACCTGTATGTATCGGGAAAAGACCCGATGTTCGGTGTCGAGCACGGTGTGATTCTTGCTCAGGAACTAAACCGAATGGGCATCCGCAATATTAAGGGCGATCTAATCGTGACCGACAATTTCACGATGAATTTCGGCCTTTCGCCGCAGCGTGCGGCTCAGACCCTGGCAACGACAATGGACGCGGCCAAGCGGTCTTCATCGGCTTCGTCGGTTTGGTCCAATTATCTTGTGAACTCAGGCCGCCTGACTACGGAGTCGGCCGCTCCGAGCGTGGCTTTCACCGGCGGCGTCTACGTTCAGCCGATGCCGGGAAATGTAAACCTGCTTTTTTCGCACGAATCGGCAAAAATGCGTGACATATTAAAGGCCACGCTGTGCTATTCGAACAATTTTCTTTCCGAAAGATTAGGCGACATGGTAGGCGGACCGTATGCGGTAGCCAGACTGGTGCATCAGCACGCCGGTGTTTCACCCTACGAATTTTCGATACAGACGTCGAGCGGCCTCGGCATCAACCGCGTCACGCCGAACGCGATGATGAAACTTCTTCGGGCGCTGCGTAGCGACCTTACGCAGTACCGGATGACCTTTGCCGATATCATGCCGGTCGCCGGTGTGGACAAGGGAACGCTCGAAAATCGCTTCGATTCCGATTTTGCGACGGGCAGCGTTGTGGGCAAAACCGGCACGCTCGGCAATACGGACGGCGGCGTCAGCGCTTTGGCCGGTGAGATCAACACACGGGGCGGCAAATTGCTATTCGTTATATTCAACCAGCGCGGCAGCGTTTCGCGGTTCCGCAGCTTTCAAAACAACTACGTTTCGCTGATTCAGGGCCAGTTCGGCGGGGCCTCGCCGATGGGCTATGACCCCATCCCTCTAAATGCCCGCCTCGCAAAAATCCGAATTTCCTATCCGAACGGCAAACGTTCGGGCGGCGAGTGAACTTAGTTTGTTCGGCTCCAGCGGAGCCAAATCTTTGTAGAAAAGCGGTAATCATTGAAGCTCCGTAGGAGCGGCACGTTATTAAACACACGCCGCTCCTACGGGGCTTTTACGCCATTGTTATCTGGCTTTTTCAGCCATTCTTATAATCCTTGTTGCAAGTATAAAATTATTGACAACTTATGCAACAAGTGCGAACATGAATTTCGCGGGCTGCTAACCGCAGGTTGGTGTTTGAAAACTTGGATCGGCGTTGTAATGTCAGCAGGTTGTGTCGATGGTTATGTCAAATGTCGTGAACATAGTCGTAACCATAGCAATGTCAAGGTTTAGCCCCGAAATCGTCTCATTTTGCTATTTCCTTTTTGGCGTGAGACGAAATCGGGCTTAAACGCTGCAAACAAAGTACTTAGGCCGTCTCATTTTGTGATAAAAAGTGAGACGGTTTGAACAACCTGATCACGCCATTTCAGACCGCTCTTTTTGCTTGTTCGTACGAAACCCGTAAGATATTGCGGTGAAACCCGCGTGCTCGGATTCACGCCGCCTAAAATCGGATGAACAAGATCGAAGAAGAGCTTCCCGAAGGCGAAACTCCGGAGGAGTTGGCCGAACCGGTCGACGAAGACGGCACTATCGCCGCCGAAGCCAAACCACCCGAACAAAGAAGTGTCGCAAGATCGGCCGGAATAGTTTCGATTGCGGTAATGTTTTCGCGCGTGCTTGGGCTTGTTCGCGAAACGATCTTTGCCAAATACTTCGGTGCGGGATTTTTATACGACGCGTTTATTGTCGGTTTTCGCATCCCGAATTTGCTTCGCGACCTTTTTGCGGAAGGGGCCCTGTCGGCCGCGTTCGTAAAGGTTTTCACCGATTACCAGCTCAAAAACAGTGAAAAAGAAGCATGGCGGCTTGCCAGTTTGGTCTTTAACTGCCTGGCAGTCGTACTTGGCGTGATCACGGTCCTCGGCATTCTACTGTCGCCGCTTTTC
This sequence comes from uncultured Acidobacteriota bacterium, assembly GCA_902826385.1. Classification (GTDB taxonomy): domain Bacteria; phylum Acidobacteriota; class Blastocatellia; order Pyrinomonadales; family Pyrinomonadaceae; genus OLB17. Next base: position 2,249 of record CADEEU010000195.1, read on the forward strand.
GTAAAGCTAATTACCTACAATTATCTCGGCGACCCGAACCATTATTACCCGCCAGAAAAGGCTGCGTTGGCGACGACGCTGATGCAGATCATGTTCCCGTTCATCCTGCTCGTCGCGTTGGCGGCCCTGGCGATGGGCGTGCTGAACACTAAGGGTCGATTCGGGATTCCTGCATCGGCTTCGACGGCGTTCAACATCGCGTCGATCATCTTCGGCCTGATCTTCGCTTTTTGGCTGAGCGGCGGCGTATGGGAGCGTTCTACCGACAAGATCGCCGTTCCGAGCGACGCCGCCCAATGGGCGATGATCGGGATGTCTATCGGCACGATCATCGGCGGCGCGGCCCAGTTGCTGATTCAACTGCCGTCGCTGCACAAGGTTGGTTTTAGATTTTCGCTAAACCTCAATTTCCGCGACGAAGGTGTCCGCCGCGTCATGCGGCTGATGGGCCCGGCGATCATCGGCACCGGAGCGATTCAGGTTAAAGTGCTGGTAGACACGGTGGTCGCCTCCGGCATAGACGGCGGAGCATCGTGGTTGTCGTACGCGTTTCGCCTAATGCAGTTCCCGATCGGCGTTTTCGGCGTGGCGATCGGTACCGCCGCGATCCCGACGCTGTCGCGGCTGGCATCCGAGGAAAATACGGTCAAATTCCGCAATACGTTAGCCGACGCGATCAAGCTGGTGTTTCTGCTGGCGATTCCTTCGGCCTGCGGGCTGGTCGTTTTGGGCGACCCGATCATCAGCCTTATTTACCAACGCGGGGAGTTCGACGCGTTCGATACGAACATGACGGCATGGGCGTTGGCAGCGTATTCGATCGGTCTCGCCGGTTATGCGGCCATCAAAGTGCTCTCGCCGGCTTTCTACGCGCTCGACGACGCGAAAACGCCGATGTACATAAGCCTGGCGTCGATTTTGGTCCACGTCCCGGCCAGCTTCGGCCTGATGCAGCTCCTTTCGACCGTCGGCGTTTCACCCGAACGGCCCAACGGTTACGGCCACGCCGGCGTCGCACTGGCTACGTCCGTAGTTGCGACCGTCAATTTCATCGCCCTCGTGGTGTTTATGCGCCGCCGCATAAACAGGATCAACGGCCGCGAGATAGTCGCTGCGTTGGTCAAGATAATTTTAGCCTCGGCCGCAATGTCCGCCGCGGCGTACGGCAGCTACTACGTGCTGACAAATTACTTCGGCGAGAAAGGTTTTTCGGTACGACTTGCCGAAGCGTTTATCCCGATAGGCATTGCAGGAATTGTGTTTTTAATCGCCTCGAAAATTTTGAGAATTGGCGAGTTGGAAAAAATCTTCGGCATGATTTCAAGGAAACTCGGAAGATGATTTTGGCAGCAGGCAACAAATGATCAAATCATTTAACGATAAACATCCAAAGATCCACTCAACTGCTTTCATCGCAGACGACGCGATCATCATCGGCGATGTCGATATCGGCGAAAATGCGAGTGTCTGGTTCGGTTCGGTCCTGCGCGGCGATGTCAATTTTATCCGCATCGGCGACAGGACGA
>CADEEU010000195.1:3784-7040 GCA_902826385.1 uncultured Acidobacteriota bacterium
ACGAATATTCAGGACGGGACGGTCGTGCATGTCAGTTCGAAAGATCATCCGACAATACTTGAAAACGACATCACCGTCGGCCATCGCGTGACGCTGCATGGATGTTACATCGAAACTGGCTGTCTAATCGGAATAGGCTCGATTTTGCTTGATGGAGTTCGCGTCGGCAAAAACTCTTTGGTCGCCGCCGGCAGCCTTCTGACACCGGGCACAATCATCCCGCCGCGTTCGATGGTCATGGGCAGCCCCGCGAAAGTGAAACGCGAATTGACCGAAGACGAGATTGTCGGGATCCAGCAAAACGTCGCACGTTATGTCGAACTATCGGGTATTTATCGTTCATCGGTGTGAACGGGGGACCAATTTCACACTCGCTTAAACTCGTTTACAAATCTAGCCCTAAAAGCGTAGAATCCAAATCACCCGTTCTTTCGATAATCCTTTTATATGAAAAAGCTTCTCCTTTCGGCGTTTTGCCTTGCGATATCTGCGTCCACTATCCTGTCCCAAACGGAGGAACCGGGTAAAAACGAGTTGATGGTTTGGGGCGGATTTGCCCCGGCTGTTAGGACGTTCGATGTGGATGGGCGAACATGGGACGCACAATACGGTATTGCAGCACTTCGCTATTCGCGACGCTTCAACAACGCCGATTGGATGAACATCAAATACGCGGTCGATATCATCCCTGCTGCCGTGTTGCATTATCCCGACAGCATACGTACGCCGACCCTGGTTACGCCGACGGGCGCCACACCCGGCACCGTCATTCGGGAGAAAAAGACCCGCTACGCATTCGGTGCATCGCCGTTCGGCCTACAGTTTAATTTCCGTCCGAAAAAGAAAATTCAGCCATTCTTAGGTTTGAGCCTGGCCGCACTCGTATTCAATAAAAAAACCCCGAACGATCTCGGCACGCGGCTAAACTTTGCCAGCGAAGGCGGTGCCGGTATCGAATACCGCCTGTCGAACAAAAAAGCCCTGACCTTCGGCTACAAGTTCTACCACATCTCAAACGCCAGCCGCGGCGTAGTAAATCCCGGCTACGACGCTCAGCTCCTGTATCTCGGCTACACGTTCTTCAGCAAATAGATGCGATTCGTGTAAAATCGGAACTTCGGATTTGGTGGACACGGATTCATACGGAAAACTCCCTGATTTTCACTGAAAAATTTTTGACCCGTGCAAATCTGTGTTCTTTCCGCTTGAATCCGTGTTCTATTCGATTTAGTCGACCTAACCTATGGCCAGCAGCACCAATCCAGCCCGCGGCATGCGCGATTTTTTGCCCGCGGACGTCCGCAAGCGCAACTACGTCATTAACATCATCAAGGAAGTGTACGAAAGCTACGGCTTCGAACCGCTGGAAACGCCGGCCGTCGAGAATCTTGAGACGTTGATGGGCAAGTATGGCGAGGAGGGCAATCAGCTTATCTTTCGTATATTGAAGCGCGGTGAAAAACTGGACCTTTCGACTGCCGAGTCGGAAAGCGACTTGTCCGATCTTGCATTACGTTACGACCTGACCGTTCCCCTTGCACGCGTTGTCGCGAACAACAAGAACGATCTACCTAAATTCTTCAAACGCTATCAAATTCAACCCGTCTGGCGTGCGGATCGCCCCGCAAGAGGCAGGTACAGAGAGTTTTATCAGTGTGACGTTGATGCGATCGGGTCAAGTTCGATGGTCGTCGAAGCCGAATTGATCTCGGCGGTCACACAGATTCTGAAGCGACTGGGATTTGATGACTTCGTTATTCGTTTGAATCACCGTGAGGTTCTGCGTGACATTCTCGACACCGCCGGTGTTGATGCGAACAAACACAGCGACGCGCTTGTTGCTATCGACAAGCTGGACAAAATAGGTCAGGACGGCGTCAGGGCCGAGTTTGAGTCTCGCGGAATTCCAAACAGTACCTCCGAAATGCTCCTGAACATCTTCGATCAAACCCGGAAGATCGTCGACGAAGGCAAGGACGTTAACCGAACTATCGTCGGCAATCTGATCAATATCGTCAGCAATGAGGTACTTGCTGATATCGGCCGCATTTTACAGTTTGCGGGCGATTGTCCGGTGCAGCTTGATCCATCGCTGGCCCGCGGGCTTTCGTACTATACCGGAGCGATAATAGAAATAAATGTTCCCGATCTGGCCGGTTCGCTCGCGGGCGGCGGACGTTATGACGGTCTCATCGGAATGTTCGGCAAAGAGCAAATACAAGCCTGCGGCCTCTCAATCGGTCTCGAACGCCTCCTCGTGGTAATGGACGAGAGGCGGATGTTTCCGCCGGAGATCGCCGAATCGACGCCGGCCGACGTGATGGTTACGATCTGGAGCGAAGAGACGGTCGGCGAATCAATAAAACTCGCATCCGAACTGCGGTTGGCAGGCTTGCGGGTGACGCTTTATCCTCAAGCCGACAAACCAGACAAACAGTTAAAATATGCTTCACAGATCGGCGCTCCGTTCCTTTGCGACTTAACCAACAAAAACATTCGATCAGGCACAGTGTCGCTGAAGAATATGAGAACGCGTGAAAAGACAACTGTGTCTCGTGATAAAGCTGCCGAAACAATTTTGAATAGTCTCCGCGTAGCGGGGAAACGAATTTAGCCGTGTACTTTAGTGCACGGGTTAGCCAAACAAGAGTTTTCTTCTCGCGTAGCGACAACTGAATGATTTCTGTTGATTCAATCCGCCGCTACGCGGTCTTGGGCCATGACAAATGACTTCATCGAAACTTATCATTCCGACGCACTCAAATCCTTCGAGAATTACAAAAAGCTTGCCGAAGGTGCAATCGGGCAGGTAAGCGATGAAGAATTCTTCGCGGCCATCGACGTTGAGGCCAATTCGATCGCGGTCGTGGTGAAACACATTGCGGGCAATCTGCATTCGCGGTGGCGGGATTTTCTTAGCTCGGATGGCGAGAAGCCGGACCGCAATCGCGATACCGAGTTTGAGACGATCGACGACACGCGTGAATCTTTGATGGCATTTTGGCAATCGGGCTGGCAGACTTTGTTCGACAACATTGGGCCGCTGACCGAGGAAGATTTTGCAAAGACCGTAACCATCCGCGGCGAGCCGCACACTATCGTCGAGGCGATCAACCGGCAGTTGACGCATTACGCATATCACATCGGGCAGATCGCGCTGCTCGCAAAGCATTTCAAATCGGCTGACTGGAAAACGCTTAGCGTGCCGAAAAACAAGTCGGCCGAATTCAATAAGTTTTTGAGCGATCAGCAAAGG
>CADEEU010000196.1 GCA_902826385.1 uncultured Acidobacteriota bacterium
AACGCATTTGAAAGGCTTCACGACCGGCAACCTGCTGCACGATTCCTACATTGTCGATTCAAGCCGACGCTACCGGATCGACCCGCTGCTGATCTATGCCCAGATGCATCAGGAATCGTCGTTTAAGATCTCGGCAACTTCTCATAAAGGCGCAAGCGGACTTATGCAGCTAATGCCGGCCACGGCAAGACGTTTTGGCGTTACGAGGATCTATGACCCGCAGCAGAACATCGACGCCGGCGTGAAATATATGCGCTGGCTGCTGGATACTTTCAACGGCGACGTGGTTCTTGCACTTGCGGGTTATAACGCTGGCGAAGGCGCGGTCATGAAATACGGGTGGAACGTGCCGCCGTACCGTGAGACTCAGGAATACGTTCGCCGCATAACGTCGCGATATAACTCGATATCCGACCCGAGCTATGTTCATTCAGCCAGGCGACTAAGCAATCAGACTGCCGCAAAGATGGGCCAGAAAGAATCCCGCCCGCTTACAGTTATCGAGCCGAACGCGATACCCGTCAAAACTGCAGATGGCAAGATGATGCTCGTTAATCAATAAGCGAAAAGAATCGATCTTCTCCACTCGTCTTAAAAGACCTGCGGCCGGTTTAAGTTGAACCGGCCGTTTTTTTGTCTGCGGTCGTTAAGGTATGATTCGTGTCAGGCTGGGAGCAGTAGCGACCCGATTTCTAACGTCTGTTACGAATCCGGTCGCTACTTCCGGTTCCGACTTATTTATGTACTGTATAAAATGCGGCACGCAAAACTCGAACGAGGCAGTATTTTGTCAAAAATGCGGCTATCGGTTTGAGGCCGAAGAAGAAACCCGGGTAGCCACTCGGCGCAGCGACGCGGTGGCAAAAAGCGAGCCGATCTTCTCGATCTCGCCGACGCTGAAATTCGTTTATTCGGGTTACGTTTTGGCGATTCTCGGTGCATTTTTTCTCGCGGTTCTGATCGGCGGTGTCGCACAGATGCTTTCGGCTGTCGGCACAGTGGTTTTAGGGTTGATTCTCGGCCTTATTTGCCTGTCGGTTCCAGCCATATATCATCTTAAACAGCGGATGGTCCGATATACGCTGACCGATACAACGATAGAGATCGACCGCGGGCTGATTTCGCGTTCGACCCAGAATGTTCCTTTACGGCGAATTCAAGACGTGACCGTTTCTTCAACTTTCATTCAGCGTTTGCTCGGATTCGGCGACATAGTTATCGACAACGCCAGCGAGACGGGCGGCAAAGTGATACTCGATAACATAGACTCGCCAAGGAAATACGCCGATCTATTGCTCGGCCAAATGCGGCAGTTGGACAAATAAGGATTTCGAATTATGAGGAAGATCTTCGTTACGGGCGGTGCGGGTTTTATAGGCTCGGCGTTTGTACGGCTGGTGCTTGCAGGGCAGCCTGAAATTCACATCGTGGATTACGATGCTTTAACCTACGCGGGAAATCTCGAAAATCTCAGTGGGATAGATGAGAGCCGACACGATTTCATTAAGGGTGATATCTGCGACCGCGAATCGGTTCTAAACGCCGTACCTTCGGACTGTGATGCGATCTTCAATTTTGCCGCCGAATCGCATGTTGACAGAAGCATATTGTCGGCTGACGAATTTTTGCGGACTAACATAATCGGCACTCAGGTACTGCTCGATGCGGCGCGGGCGAAAAATGTCAGGCGATTCGTCCAGGTTTCGACCGACGAAGTGATGGGAAGTCTGCCCGACGGCAGTGACGAATTTTTTACCGAAGACTCGCCGCTGCAGCCAAATTCGCCGTACGCGGCATCGAAGGCGTCTGCGGAATTCGTCGTCAGGGCGGCACGTGAAACACACGGGCTGGACACCGTTATCACACGCTGCGGAAATAACTACGGCCCACGGCAGTTTCCGGAGAAGCTGATCCCGCTGATGATTGCGAACGCGATGAACGACGAGCCGCTGCCGGTTTACGGCGATGGTAAAAATGTTCGCGATTGGATATACGTCGACGATCATTGCCGTGCAATTTGGCTTGCATTTGAAAAAGGAAAAGCGGGCGAAGTTTACAACGTCGGCGCTCGAAACGAGCGTGAGAATATCGACGTCGTTCGATCGCTGCTCGACGCACTGGCCAAGCCGCATTCGCTTATCAAGTACGTCGAGGACCGTCTTGGCCACGACCGCCGCTACGCGATCGACCCTTCGAAAGCCGAAAACGAACTGGGCTGGAAGCCGCAGGTTACGTGGGAAAATGGCCTTGCATCGACAATAAGCTGGTATCGGGAGAATCAAGCCTGGGTCGAACACATCCGCAGCGGCGATTATCGCGATTATTACGACAAAATGTATGCCGCACGCCTTAACGCGTCGGGTTCAACCCAAGCCTAGGGCTCAATTGACCGCAGTTTTTGAGGCGTCTGAGATGTCCATGTACATCACGAACATTGCCTCGATCTCGGCGAGAAGTTTGTTAACGGCCTCTTCAGCTTCGGGGCCGAGCGATTTTGGCCGCGTCATGCGGAACTTTACGAAATTACCCTCGAACGGGAAAATCACGATCTCGGAGTGCATTTCATTACCTCTGGCCTTAAAAGACAGCACCTTCCGAAGCGTATCGATCTTTCCAGTCTTACCGGCTAATTTCGCTTTTTCGTCTTTTTCGACCTTCACGTTCTGGTACGCACCCATTTCGGCGATCATATCGATCTCAGCTTTAGCCTGTTCGATTTCTTGTTTCACGGCCCCGGTCAGAGTGTTCTTAATGTCGGTACGGCCGCCGTTGTAGACGTATACCGAAACGCGGCTGCCGCCTTTTGCGTCGTAATTTACGCTGTAGCCGAGCTCGCTTTGCGGATATTTGATGATCGGACTTTTAGTCCAGCCTTCAATCTCCGGGAAGGGCAGCGGTTCGCCTTTCAATCTGCCCGGGGCCTTGACGGCCGGGGCGGGTTTATCGGTTTTCGGTTGTTCAGGCTTTGTTTTTGGATCTTTTCCAGGTTCCTGCGCGAACGCTGCGGCGGTAAAAAAGGACACCGATATCAGGAGTGAGAGGATTGAAGTTCTTACTTTCATTAAAATGATCTCCTTTTGAATTGGAAGGCTCGGCACTTTGGGCAAAAGTCCGTTGGTTTTGATACACGGTTTGACCCTACGGTTGCAGAAGCTAGAATAATTCTCTAATTTCAGGCTTCATATGAAAATTGTCATAACCGGTGCCAATGGGATGTTAGCACGGGCCGCCGCAAAATACTGCGATAAAATTGGTGATGCCGTCACCGCTGTGACGCGTCCGGAACTGGATATTTCGGCCAAAAGCGACGTGGCCGATTTGCTTGCCGCCGTTCGGCCGGATGCGGTGTTAAACTGTGCCGCATTCACAAATGTCGATGGAGCGGAAACCGATGAGACCGCGTGTTATGCGGCTAACGCCGAAGGCGTCGAAAATCTTGCCTTAGCCTGTGCGGCAGTAAATTCTGTCTTCGTTACGGTATCGACCGATTACGTGTTCGACGGCTCAAACACGGGTTTTTACACCCAGCGTGATCAGCCGAACCCGCAGGGAGTGTACGCAAAGTCTAAAAGGGAAGGAGAGATCCGGGCGTTTGCCGCGAATCCGCGGTCGATTATCGTTCGCTCGGGTTGGATCTACGGTCACGGCGGAACAAATTTTTTGAGTGTGATGCCCGGCCTTTTGGCGGACGGAAAATCGATCAAAGCGATCCATGATTCGTACGGAACGCCGACGTTTGCGAACGACCTTGCAAAACGTCTTCGCGAATTAGCCGAGGCCGATCTGCCGGGCGTTTATCATGTGACGAACGGCGGCGAGGGAACGAGTTATTTTGGATTTGCCGAGAAAATCTGCGAGCTCGGCGGATTCGACAAAGCCCTGCTCCAGCCAACCTCACACGCCGAACTAAAACGTCCCGCACCGCGGCCTGTGAGCTCAAAACTTGCTTGCCTGATCAGTGAAAAGCTCGGTTTTGCTCCGATGCGAAATTGGAAAGATGCTTTGGCGGAGTTTATTGAATAGTCTAACGAATTTCTGAAATGCTCAAACTGTTCACTAACCACTAGCAACTATTCACTGAATTGAATCAACCGTTTTCTTCAGTGGATAGTTCTTAGTGATTAGTGAATGGTTAGCGATCCTTCGCCAAAATCAATTGCCGTTTGTCTTATGATTCGACCCAGCCTCTTCGAAATACGGCGTTGAAGTATCGGCCTCGCTCTTGCCGTAATAATCGTAGTAGCCGGCCCCGTAATAACCGTACTCCACTGAATTCGCTTTGATACCGTTCAGGACTACGCCGTAAACGCGGGCTCCGATATTCCCAAGCCGCTGTTTGAACCTGCGCATCAGGTGCAATGAGCTCTTTCCAGCCATTGCGACTAGTACCACGCCGTCAACAAGAGTCGAAAGAATTGCCGCGTCAGTGAACGAGATAGCCGGCGGCGAATCGATGATGACGTGTTTGTAGCGTCCTTTCAGGAACTGAAGGAGCTTCTTCATCTCGTCCGAACTCAAAAGTTCGGCGGGATTCGGCGGTATCGGTCCGCTGGTGATGACTCGGAGTTTCGGCAGGCCTTTGCAGCGTTTTATCAGATGATCGGTGTTCGGCTCGCCGGACAGATAGTTGGTGAGCCCCTGCGTGTTCTCCATGTCGAAATAAGAATGGAGCCGCGGGCGGCGAAGATCGCAATCGATGATCACGACATCGACATCGGACTGGGCCAACGTGATAGCCGTGTTAATCGCCGTGGTCGTTTTTCCTTCCGAAGGCTGCGACGAGGTTACAAGGATCGTCTGCGGCGGTTTACCTGCCGATGAGAACAAAAGCGAAGTTCTAAGATGCCGGTAAGCTTCCGCCATCGGCGAATGACGTTCCTCGAGCGTGACTATCGATGTAGCCGCCGCCGAATAACCGTTTGCGGGCACAAGGCTGCCAACGCCGATCCGACGTTTCTCGGTAATGCTGTGATGAGGAATAAGCGCAAGCGTCGGCAATCCGAGATAGCGGCCGATATCGTCCGAGGTCTTGACCGAATCGTCAAGATAATCCATCAAGAATGCCAACCCTATTCCCGCCGCGAGTGACAGCAGAAACGCAATAAGTATGTTCCGATTACGCTGCGGCCCGAAGGGTGCCGAAGGCTCCATAGCCCGGGCAGCGATCTTTATGTTGTCCGGCGTACCGTTGGCTATCGCAAGTTCCTGCTCTTTCAACCGCTGCGTATACGTGTCAAGCAGCGTCCGGTTTGTTTCTATCTTGCGGCGAAGCGTCGTCATCTCCGTTTGGGCGACGCCCTGAACGTTTGCGATGCCCGCTTCTTGTTCGTAAGCTGCCTGCGCCTGCGCCTCTTCGCGGCGTTTTGAATCGAGAAGCGACTTCAGTGAAACCACAGCTCCGGTAACCGCGTCTTTATCAACCGCACGTTTATCTCGCTCGATAATGCCGGGTGTTTCTTTTTCAAGCTTTTCGCGGGCGGCCTTTAGCGACGCGATTCTTTCCGCATTCTTGAGCATGTCAGGATGTTCATCCTGGTATCTGACCGAAAGCTCCTTACGCTCGGTTTCGGAAGTCTGGATCTGTTTGTCGAGATTGCGGATATCTTCCTGCAGCTTGGCTTTTCGCTCGGTGGCTTGTTTCACCGCATCCTGATAGATCGGATTTTCGGTCAACTCCGGGATGCTGGCTCCTTCGCCGCGATTGTTCGCGCTTACGGCCGCGTTGTAGCGGCCTTCCAGCAGGCGTCGGGCTTCCATTGCCTTCATCCAGGTTTCGCTTAGCCCCTGAAGGCGGCTTGCGGAAAGTTCCTGACCTTTGTCCTGCAGCGGCAGCTTGAAGTTCCTCATCTGGGCGATAAGAGTCTCTTCGTCCGCCTTGATCGTATTTTCAAGTTCCCCGATGGATTTTTGCAGGTCGTCACGTGCCTGCTTGGCACCCATTGTCTCGCGGTTTGCGTCATCGATCTGAAACAGCTCGGCTACACGATTGGCAACATCGGCCGTGATTCCGGGATTGTTGCCGGTCATGGTTACATCGACCAGGTTCGTGCGTTCGCGTTGAGCGACGGTCAATTTTCCGACCAGATAATTTGCGTATTCCTGTGCCCTTCTGTCTTCTTCCGGAGAAAGAATTAATTTCTGTTCGGTCGAATCTTCGAGTTTCTCCGAAATAACCGGCAGGGCCGTAGTGCTGACCGAATCGGGCTTATCGGAAGAAAATATGGAACGAAAAACGGAGGTGACACCGCGCGACTGTCCGCTGAAAAGGTCCGGTTCTCGATAAAGCCCGAGGCTGACTACAACTTTTTTCATCAGCTCGGTATTTTGAAGAAGCTTAAGCTGGGTGTTGTAGTAGTTTGCGTCGGCGCCGAAATTGATGTTGATAGTGTCTTTTGACGTCACCTTCGGCCGCCTTGGCTCGATCAGCATTTGCGTCGTCGCGGCATATTCGGACGGCTGCTTGTACATGTAAAAAGCGGCCGCCGCCGTGACTATGATCGACAGAGTCACTATCCAAGGTAGACGTTTGTAAACGATGTCGAGATATTGCCGGACGGAACGACGGCTTTCCATTCCTTCGTCGTCGAAATACGGCGCGTACGCCGGTGGGTAGTCACCTGACAACTCTCTCAATCCCGCGGTTTTTGGTAGGGGCGTTAGCCGCTGATCTTCTTCCATACTGCCTGAATGCTTGAATTTCGAATATATAATTTCTTGAGCGCAACCTTGATTTATATCACACAAGAGCCTGATTTACACCCTTATTCCTTGAAAATGGGCAATATGATCACCACATCGGATCTGCCGGTTTTGGCCTGATTTTCGTGTGAATGTTATACTTTTTGTTTACTTATTTTTTGATTTTTACAGGTAAACAGGCTTATATGGCATCGATTTCCGCAAACGGGCTTTTGGCTCCAGAAAATGATTTTAACCTCGGTATTGTCGGTTTCACGTACTCCGACCTGTTCGACGCTGTAAAGCTCAAGGAATTGGCCGAAAAATTCTATTCGGAGTTAGA
>CADEEU010000197.1 GCA_902826385.1 uncultured Acidobacteriota bacterium
GCGGAGTTTACAAGATCGAAGACGGAACGGGCTCATTTTGGGTCATTAGCCGCGATACCGTGCCGACAAAAGGAGCGAGAGTCGGCGTTAAAGGCCGCATTGGCACCGGTATAAACTGGAATGGCCGCAATTACGGGCTCGGAATGTACGAAGAGGACCGGCGAATCGCCAAGAAATAGGACGGTTAGCTCACGTATGCGTTCGCGGGATATAATTCCAGCCACACAACGCGTAAATGAGCTATGCCTGACTTGGCCCGCATACTTAATTCTCAGTTCGAAGTTGTCGAAAATCGTTCGCTCGAACTGCTTGCGCGTATTCCAGACGAGCGGCTTTTTTGGCGTCCGGAAATAGTCGAACCGAACGGCGAACCTTATTCCTGCGGCGAGCTGATCATTCGTTCGGCGGCTGCGATTGAACGAGTGTTCGGCGGAATAACCCGACGGCTCTGGGACGACCCTTTCGAGTGGACTCTGCCCGAAGAATTAGCTGACCGCGAGCGGATCGCCGGTTACCTAAACGACGTTCAAGCTGCCCGCCAAATCGGCTTTTCCTTTTTCAGGGAAGAATCCGACCTTTTCCGGCAGATTCCGGCCCCGGAAGAGCTGAAACCTATCGCCGCTGTACTGCTCGAAGCCCTCGACCGGGCGTCGCATTTGCAGGGTCGTGCTTACGGTGTCGCACAGCAATTTCTTCGCATACGCCCTCATCTTCCCTGACAAATTCTTTTTTGCATTGCGAACTTTTTCGTGCAAGAATTCGTTTGTTACGAAGTCTTCGATACCAGTATTTCACGGAGTTTATTAATGCACTGTCCCCGCTGCGGCCAACAGCAAGTTTCGGATGAAACAAAATTCTGCTCTCGATGCGGATTTCAGCTCGCGATCGTTGCTGAGCTGCTGCACCACGGTGGAACCCTGCCGCAGTTGGTCGCCATTCAGCAGAAAAAGCCCTTTCTCAACAAAAAGAACGGCGTCGTATTCAGCGTGATCTGGTTTATCTTTTTTACGATGTTCCTGACCTCAATTGCCGGGATCATGAATGGAGATGAAATCGCCGGCGTGTTTGCGGTAACCGGTGTTTTCGGCGCTTTAGCGATCTTGATCGCGTCGCTTGTAATGCTGCCTTCGTCCAAGCTCTTTGCAAAACTGCCTATGGTCGACATTCCGCAGCCGCAGGCTCAGCCGGTCGGCTTGTACGGCACAGCGTCGCAACAAGCTTTACCTCCACAACAGCAGCAACCGGCGGAAGTTTACGCGGCGCCGCAAGGTTCATGGCGAGCACCGGACACCGGCGATCTGGTAGAACGTGGAAGTGTGATCGAAAATACCACGAAGCTTCTCAAACGTGACGAATAATAAGATGCATTGCCCGAAGTGCGGCCAACAACGCATCTTCTCCGCTCTCTCTGCGTCCTGATCTCTGCGTACTCAGCGTTAAAAATCTGCTTCAGCACTCCGATCGATAGATTAGATAGCATTGTCAAACAATCTCAACCCAGAGATCACCGAGAAAGACGCGGAGAACGCTGACACCGAACGCAAGGCAAAGAATTTAGTATCCCACCGCCGCGCCGTCGCTTCGCGAATCTATCGCGCCGAGTCTTACGCCTTCCTTGTCGATCATGATTCCCGTGGCCGAGGCTATATTGCCGGGTCTTTCGTTGAACGCGTGGCCGTATGAGGTCATGATATTTCGCGTGTCGGCTGAGATTCCGAATTGCTCCCAGTAGATCTCATCCGGCAGCCATTGATGATGAATGCGCGGGGCGTCGATCGCTTGCTGAATGTTCATCTCAAAATCGATCACGTTGATCACGGTCTGCATCACGGCAGAAATTATGCGCGGGCCGCCGCGTGCACCGACGGCAAACCATGGCTTTCCGTCTTTACGCATGACTATCGTCGGCGTCATCGACGAAAGCGGGCGTTTACCGCCCTCTACCTTGTTGCGCTCGCCCTGAATCAATCCGAAAAGGTTCGGCTTTCCCGGCCGAGCGGCGAAATCGTCCATCTCGTCGTTCAAAAGCACGCCGGTTCCCTTCGCCGTAACGCGTGAGCCGTACAGATCGTTGATCGTATAGGTGTTCGAAACGATAGTGCCGGCCGGATCGACGACGGTGTAGTGCGTCGTTTCCGTGCCTTCGCCGCCCGTCACGTTGCCCGGACGAGTATTCGAGCTGGCGAACGCTTTCTTCGGATCGAAACCGGTGATGCGCCTCGTAGCGTAGGCCTTGTTCGTCAGCATTGCGGTCGGAACATCCGCAAAGTCGGGGTCGGCCATGTATTCGGCGCGGTCGGCAAACGCGCGGCGTGAAGCTTCGGTATAAAGATGCAGCTCGGCGGACGAATTATGGCCCATCGCTTTCACGTCGAAGCCTTCGAGCATGTTCAAAATCTGCAGCATCACGATACCGCCGGACGAAGGCGGCGGCATTGTAATTATCTCGTGGCCGCGATAGGTTCCGCGCAGCGGTTCGCGGTCTTTTGCGACGTAATTTTTGAGGTCTTCGAGCGTGATCAGACCGTTGTTCGCCTTCATATCGGCCGCGATCATCCGCGCGGTCTCGCCGGTATAAAATTCCTTTGCCCCGAGCTTTTGGATTCGGGCCAAGGTCGCGCCGAGTTCGGGCTGCTTGAACAGATCGCCTTCCTTAAAGTACTTGCCATTGTTCAAAAATATCCGATTGCTGTCCGGATATTTGGCGAGATGCTCCTTGTAACCGATGAGAAGGCTCGCCAGCCGGTGTGAAAGCACGTAACCGTTGACCGCCAGCCGCCGTGCGGGATCGACAATGTCCGCCCATTTTATTTTTCCCGAACCATATTTCTTGAAAGCGAGATCGAATCCCGCCATCGTGCCCGGAACGCCGGACGCGCGATAGCCGATCTGCGATCCGCCTTCGCCGCGTATCAGTTCTCCGTCCTTGTTCACAAAAATATCGCGGCCGGCCGCCTTCGGGGCCATCTCGCGATAATCGATGGCGAACGCTTTCCCGTCCGCACGGCGTATCAACATAAATCCGCCGCCGCCGATGTTGCCCGCTTCTGGGTAAACCACCGCCAAAGCCAGCCCAACCGCGATCGCCGCATCCACCGCATTCCCGCCCTTCCGCATAATATCCGCGCCGATACGCGACGCCAGCTCATGCTGCGACGCCACCATCGCACTCCGACCCCGAACCGGATCGGGCGCGGCCGCCCGTACGGGCAAACCGACAAACAGCACCGAAAAAGTGAGTAAAAACGCCGCGAACAGCTTTATCCTGTGCATCATATAGAACTGAATTTATCAGATTTCGGGCTGATCAAACCACGAAAAACACGAAAAGTCACGAAACGCAGCTAAATTCCGTAACCGTTCGTGTCTTTTCGTGTTATTTAGTGGTTGAAGTTCTTTGGTTCAGGCCGTGGGCTGAGTTGCGGTTGCTACGATGTCCGAGAACTGGCCGACGGGCGAGATGAATAAGAACAGCGTGAGACTTTAGTTCTTCTCTTTTTTGAATTGTCACTATCTCTTTTGAATTGCCACTAGCTTTAGCTAGTGGACAAGTTGGCAGGAAAAAGTCCGAGGGCTTTAGCCCAAACCGCGTTTGAAACCGCCGCGCTCTAAGAAATCTTCAAACTCATCATCAAATGGACGAAGGCGGTGATGTTCTTCCTGCGAATCAATATACTTTCTCACCTTTGGCAACAGAGATTCGCTCACCGAAACCGCAAAATACTCATCTTGCCAGTGAAATTTCCCGTGACAAAGCTGGTTCTTGTTGATCCAATGCGAAGATTCGCCTTTGAGCAGCCGCATTAC
This sequence comes from uncultured Acidobacteriota bacterium, assembly GCA_902826385.1. Lineage (GTDB taxonomy): Bacteria > Acidobacteriota > Blastocatellia > Pyrinomonadales > Pyrinomonadaceae > OLB17. The sequence goes on from CADEEU010000197.1 coordinate 3,808, forward strand.
TTCGTCGAGGTTTTGCCCGGAACCCAGCGAAACAAGACAATGAACGTGTTGAACCCATCCGTTCAAGGCTCCGATAAAAATATTCTTTGCGCGAGCGTTCTCTCTAATGTGTTCGAAGATTTTATGTCTGATCGATTCGGTGAGCAGCGGTTCCCGCTCCTTTGTCGTCCAGACGAAATGTATCCAAACGCTTATATGCGGCATAAATAGATTGGGCTAAAGCCCGAAACCTCCTTTTGCAAACTATCCACTAGCTGAAGCTAGTGGCAATTCTCTATTAGCCCTATCCACCTAGCTAAAAGCTAGCGGCAATTCTGTATTAAAAAAGGTATTCATGGGAAAAGTCGGCCGAACGCGGGAAATATAGCATTAAATGTGGGTTACGGGCAATGGATTGCAGTTTTGCGGGCGTTTGGACGGGCGGAGTTCGGTGAATGTTGGGCGTATTTCCGTGAATTGTGGCCGGAATGATCCAGAAGACGGTCGATGTGCAAGGTTTTCTGGCGATAATTCCAAGAATTCCGGCGATAATTCCAGGAATTTTGACGACAGTTCCAAGAATTCCGGCGATAGTTCCAGGAATTATGAGGAAAATTCAAAGAATTCCAGCGATAATTCCGGGAATTTTGACGATAATTCAGAGAATTTCGGCAATAGTTCCACGAATTATGAGGAAAATTCCAAGAATTCCAGCGATAATTCCGGGAATTTTGACGACAATTCAGAGAATGCAGGCCGGCGTTCCGTGAATTTTGCCGAACGCGACGGAAATGGCGGCGATTGCGCGTGTGAAGATGGCTGTCATTCTCTTAAGAATGGCTTCTGCGAGGAGTGAGCGGGCTTCGGCACTTTTTGTTTTGCCCGCGATCTACGCGAAAGGACGCGAAAATCGGAGTGATTTACTTTTCGTGTAGTTCGTCTGTTTCGCGGGAAAACTAGTTTTTGATATCTAAGTTGGATATTAAGCCCTTGCTCAGGCGCGGAGTTCGGCATTTCGGGCGCGGGCTTCCGCATTGATTGGAATTAGGCTATATTCAGATGTTCCGGCGGTGGTTCTCAGGTCGGAGTTCCCGATTTTAACGAAAGATGATAGACGGCGATAGTTGTAACAATGCTTTTGTCACGGCTTACACCAAAGGGTCTGGTGCGGGAGACGCGTGGAGTTTATGCGCGTGCTCGGCGGCGTCTGTCTGACTATAGATTTTTTGCCTACCTTGCCATCCTCGGGCCGGGATTGATCGCCGCAAACGCGGGTAACGACGCCAGCGGGATCGCTACTTATTCATCTACAGGTGCGGCGTTTGGTTATTCGCTGCTTTGGGTCTTTATCCCGATGACGATCAGCCTGATCGTCGTACAGGAGATGTGCGTGCGGATGGGCGTGGTCACAGGACAGGGTTTGGCCGACCTGATCCGCGAACAGTTCGGCGTGCGGTGGACGGCGTTTGTCATGCTGGCGTTGCTGATCGCCAACACGGGCGTGATCATCTCGGAATTTGTCGGCATTGCGCAGGCTTCGGAACTGCTCGGCGTTCCGCGTTTTATATCATTGCCCCTGGCAGGTGGTTTTGTGTGGTGGCTGGTCGTGAAAGGCTCGCAAAAGCGTGTCGAGCGCGTCTTTCTGGCCATGTCGCTGGTCTTTTTTACTTATATCGTTTCGGCGTTCCTCGCCAAGCCGGACTGGTCGCAGGCCGCGGCCGGTTTTGTCGAGCCGACATTTACCGCCGATACGATCTATCTTTTCACGATCATGGCGCTGATCGGCACAACGATAACACCGTTCATGCAGGTGTTCGTGCAATCGTCGGTGGTCGAACGCGGGATGGACAAGGACGACCTTCCGCTGGCGCGTGCCGATGTGATCGTGGGGACTCTTTTTGCCTGCGCGATTGCCGCGTTCATTATGATCGCTACCGCAGCGACGCTGCACAGCCGCGGCGTTTTCGAGATCGATTCCGCTCGCACCGCGGCCGAGTCGCTCGCACCGGTTGCGGGCCAATACGCGAAGTATCTCTTCGCCGTCGGGCTGTTCGGAGCCGCGATGCTGGCGATGGGCGTGCTCCCGCTTTCGACCGCGTACTCCGTCAGCGAAGCTCTCGGTTTTGAAAAAGGCCTGTCGCGTTCGTTTCGCGAAGCTCCGACCTTTCTCGGAATTTTTACAGCGCTGATTTTGATCGGATGCCTCGTCGCACTCATTCCCGGCATTCCGCAGATCAAACTTCTTCTCTTCACACAGTGTATCAACGGCCTGCTGCTTCCGATCATCCTCGGCGCCGTCGTGACGCTCGCCAACAACGAAGAGATAATGGGCAAGAACAAGAACTCGTTCGCCTTCAATCTAGTCGCATGGACGATAACCGGCGTGGTGTCAACGCTTTCGCTGATGTTGATCGGCAAAACGATTGCTGATATGTTCTAACGACACTTAGGTATGGCTTCTTCCGAGCTGCAAAGACGCACAGTTTTTTTTGTCATATTCGCCGGGATCGTAATTCTGGTGCTCGTTCTGCTGCCGTTTGTCGAGGGCGGCTTGCAGCAGTACGTGCTTTCGCAATTCGACCTCGCGGTGTCGCCGGAAGGCCAGGTGATCTCGACCGACGGCGTGCCGCCGCGAATGATCTCGGTCACGCTGATCGGGCTGATACTTAACCTCTTTCACATTGCGAAGATCATCCTCTGGATGGCGCTGGTGATCGCGGTCGTTCGGTTCGTCTGGTTTTTGATCTTTAAGACGGCGTTCCGAGGATCGGGGCAAACCGAGATATCTTCGCTGTTAAAGACGGTGATCTCGATCATCGTTTATATCGTTGCGTTCTTTATCGTATTTCAATCGCAATATCCCGGCGTACAGCTTGCCCCGCTTTTTACCGGTTCGACGATCATCGGTATTGTTGTGGGTCTTGCTTTGCAGGACACGCTTGGTAATCTTTTTGCCGGGATCGCCTTGCAGGCGGACCAGCCTTTCCAGGTCGGAGATGTTGTTTCGTTTGCAAACGGGACCGGCGGCGTTATCGAAAGCGTCTCGTGGCGCGGCGTCAAGATTAGGACGTTTCAAAATAAGCTGCTGGTAATGAGCAATTCGGTGTTCGGTAAGGAATCGATCGAGGTCGAGCCGAAAGAT
>CADEEU010000198.1 GCA_902826385.1 uncultured Acidobacteriota bacterium
AAGGTTATCGTCCGGGCCGTTGACCGGCTGGGAAACGAAGGCAATTAGTGAACGGCCCCTTGGCGAATTATCACTGATGTCTGTGTTCATTTGGATTGGCGAGGGAGTCAGAACCGAAGCGGTAGCGACTGCGTTCTTTGCCTATTCTTGCTAAGAGGGTCGGCGTTTCAGTAGTCTCTTTGTGCTACAAATTGCCCATGACGGTGCAGACATACCAGAAATAAACGCGATGACCGCCGCTCAGCAGGTCGAGCTGATGGAGGCGCTTTGGAAGAGTATGAGCGAAATAAATCTCAACAACGAACCGCCGGACTGGCACGGTCAATACCTGGAAGATCGTGAGCAGGCCCTTGCGAATGGCGAAGACGAATTCGTCATCCTTGATGAATTTGAGAACGACCTGCGCAGCGAGTTGAAATGAGAATCAGCGTACTCCGCTCTGCAAGACGGACTCTCGCAGACGGGATTCGGTTTTATGAACGTCAGGAAACCGGTCTCGGAGCTTATTTTCTTAACTCGATCATGTCCGACCTACGTTCTCTCAAGGTCTACGAAGGCACGCACCAAAAGTACAACGAGTCCTACTACCGAATGATTTGCAAAAGATTTCCCTACTCGATCTATTATCGAACGGAGAGATATGACGTACTATAAATCCGCCGCTATCGCCGACGAAAAGTAATCTGAGGCAAACTCGAAGCCCCGACGCCTAAGTTCATTGTGGAGTCCGATGCGTCGATTGGTGGCTCCGTTGATGTTTGCTTATATTTTGGGGTGGTAGAGAATCTCTTATTCACGGATAAATACGGTTGAACTTAATGTCCGTTTGCCCTTTCGATCCGCTATTCGACAGCGAGCATTCTAACGAACTGGGCTAGTTTCTCGGCCTCTAAAGATGTCAAATCTTCTGGGATACTCGAAACCGTAATCACCCGTCCCGGACCTACTGGGAATGACGACTGATAGGTTCCTTGTCGGTTTGGTGGTATTGGGTTCGTTGTTGTCACTGCCGTAGTTATTGGAAAGTCTTCGTTTCTGTTTTCAGTCTGTTTTGTTTTGATTGGTTTTCTACTTGTACCTGAGTTTCGTGTTTTGACTGAAAAATCGGCAGGATTATCCTTCCATTGCTCGTAAAGTTCAACTGCGCGTTGAACACGCTGACCGTATGCCTTCAACGACCCCGGATTAAAGTCTTTCGCTCGTTTGTTGTTGAAACGTTTTATAACTGTCTCTAAACCAAGCCCGCTTATATTTTCCTGTTCTTGCGCATCTAGTACGCCAAATACGTTGCGGGCCGCAACGGCAAGTGCCCGAGATGTCGCTGCCGGCATCATTCCCTTTTTGCCTGCATGAGACAGGAAATCGAGTAAATCGTCCATTGAGTAGCTGTTTGTCATATGGGTATGAATACGTTATATTCTCTACTGATAGCAAATATAACGTATTTTATGGTTCATGGCAACTACTAAATATCCGCGAGTTTTAAACCAAATCGTCCGCCGCGATCTAGGCATCTACCCGGTGGTAGCCGTGATGGGTGCCCGCCAGATCGGCAAGAGCACACTTTGCCAAATCATAGCGGAAGATGAAGGATTTAGGGTATGCACACTCGATGATGCAGATTACCTGCGCAAGGCTACTGAGATTCCTGAGGTGCTGCTGGATGAGTTAGGACCTAAAGCATTCATTGACGAGGCTCAAAGAGCACCCGGACTCTTCTTAGCAATTAAGGCTATAGTAGATCAAGAACAACGACCTGGCTCCTATCTATTAAGTGGTTCGAATCAGCCATTGATGCTCGGAAACATCGGCGATTCTCTACAAGGCCGCGCAGCTTATCGAACGCTTCGGCCTCTTCTTTTGAGTGAATTGCGTTTCGATGAATCGCAGCTCGGTTGGAGTTTCTTATTCGGAAGTGACAACGCAAAGATCCTCGCCGAACTAGAAGCCCGCGCAGCGAGTAGCGGTGAGCTAGATTGGCGAGATATTGTGAGTTCCGGAGGTTTTCCCAGAGCGTTAGCCATACCCGAAAATTATCGGTTACAGATATTCGATGATTACATAGTAACCTTCGCAAATAGAGATATACGGGAGATATTAGGAGTCGAGTCCGCCGAACGCTTTGAAACCTTCTTTCGTCTCGCTTGCGCTTGGACTGGTCAGGTTTTTAACGCATCGGCTTATTCACGCGATCTAGGCATATCCGTAAACACTGTTCGCCGTTGGATCGATGCTCTAAAGCGCAGTTATCTAATCGAGATCATTCAGCCATATTCACGGAATGCCAGCCAGCGGGTGATCAAGGCACCGAAGGTGTATGTCATTGATCCTGCGCTTGCCCTTGCTGGGTCTAAAGAAAACGAACCTACTGGCTTTCATCTTGAATCACTGGTTTGCAACGAACTGTTGCAATGGCGCGACGAAAGACCGGGCCGGGGCGTTTATCATTGGAGGGTGCAAAGTGGCCAAGAAGTAGATTTTGTACTGCAAGAAAATCACGAGATAGTACCAGTTGAAATCAAAGCTGCAAGAGACGTAGGCAACCGTGAAGCAAGACATCTATCCGCATTCCGTGACAAGTACCCAAATGCACGTCGTGGACTTATTTTGAGTTGCGATCCCAAGATTCGATTGCTCGACAACAATATTGTGGCTGCTCCATGGTGGGCGGTATTGTAAGTTTTTTGATTACTGATGGCGAGGAAATCAGATTACAAACATAATAGAGGGCAAGAATCTCGAGAATTCGACGTCCTCATCATCGGTGCGGGCCTTTCGGGAATCGGGGCAGGTGCGCATTTGCGGATGCAGTGTCCGGGCAAGACTTTTGCGATTCTTGAGGGGCGTGGGGCGATGGGCGGGACTTGGGATTTGTTTCGGTATCCGGGGGTGCGGTCGGATTCGGATATGTACACGCTGGGGTACCGATTTCGGCCGTGGCGGGAGGCGAAGGCGATAGCGGACGGGCCGGCGATATTGAAGTACATTCGTGAGACGGCGGAGGAGTTTGGGTTGGACGAGAAGATTCGATACGGTCATCGGGTGCGGCGGGCAGAGTGGAATTCGAACGAGGGGATGTGGACAGTCGAGGCGGAAACACGACCGGTAGGGAGTGCGTATGACGCCAGTTCGGTCAGTGATCCCCTTGCGAACGATCGGGTTTCCGGCCTAGCGAACTGGCCGCCCGCTTACGCAGGCGGTTCTGCCACGTTCACCTGCAATTTTCTTTATCTCTGCACCGGCTATTATGATTACGAATCGGGCTACACGCCTGAATGGCCAGGGTTTGACGAGTTCAAAGGCATTGTCGTTCATCCGCAGAAATGGCCGGAAGATTTGGATTACACGGGTAAAAAAGTTCTCGTCATCGGCAGCGGGGCGACGGCCATCACACTGGTTCCGGCCATGGCGGAGAAAGCTGAACACGTAACGATGCTGCAGCGTTCGCCGACCTACGTCGTATCGATGCCTTCAGAGGATCGCATCGCGAACTTTCTGCGATCGGCTTTGCCGGCGAAAACGGCTTACGCAATTACGCGGTGGAAAAACGTAGTACGCCAGATGTTTTTTTACGTTCTATCGCGCAAGAGGCCGGAGGTAATGAAGCGAATCATCGCCAAGGGCGTAAGGAACGAACTTGGCCCGGAGTACGCAGAAACCCACTTTACGCCGAGCTACAACCCGTGGGACCAGCGGTTGTGCCTCGTGCCCGATTCCGACCTGTTCGCGTCGATCCGCAACGACCAGGCGTCGGTTGTTACAGGCGAGATCGAATCCTTTACCGAGACAGGCGTTCTGCTCACGTCCGGCGAGCACCTCGATGCGGACATCATCGTCACCGCAACCGGCCTGGTGCTGAAGATCATGGCTGGACTCGAACTCGTGGTCGACGGCGAACCGGTCGATCTGTCGAAAAAAATTGCTTACAAGGGCATGATGTACAGCGACGTGCCGAACGTGGCCCAGGCGTTTGGCTATACCAACGCCTCGTGGACTCTGAAATGCGACCTCACTGCCGAATACGTCTGCCGCCTGCTCAATCATATGGACCGCCACGGCCTCGCCCAATGCACGCCGCGGCTGAATGACCCTTCCGTTACGCCCGAACCGGCAATCGATTTCACGTCAGGCTACGTCCGACGGGCGCTTCACACTATGCCCAGCCAGGGATCGAAAATGCCTTGGCGGGTGCACCAAACCTACGTAAAAGATCTCTCAATGCTTCGCTATGGCCGGCTGGATGACGGTACAATGGAGTTCAGCGGACGGCGACCTGACGCTGCTAAAGTAGAGTAAACAAACTTCTTATGAAGATCATCGTTACCGGCGGGGCCGGATTTATCGGGAGTGCGGTCGTTTGGCGGCTTAATGAGCTTGGTTACGACGACATTCTGATCGTCGACCGAATGGACGAAACGGACAAGTGGAAGAATCTTGCCCCGCTGCGATTTGTCGATTATATAGAGGCGGTGGATTTTCTTGACATAATCGACGAATTTGGGGACATAGATGCGATCTTTCATCTCGGAGCATGCTCTTCCACGACTGAGACCGATGCGGATTTTATGGTCCGCAATAATTTTCAGTACACGAAAGCCGTGGCGGAATTTGCGTTTGCAAAAGACATAAGGTTTATCTACGCATCTTCCGCAGCGACTTACGGTGACGGCTCGGCAGGAATGAACGATGGGACTGAAGACCTTGGCCGTTTTCGACCACTGAACGTTTATGGATATTCAAAGCACATGTTCGATCAATATGCTGCCCGGAATGGCATGTTCGACCGCGTAGTCGGATTGAAATATTTCAATGTCTTCGGTCCGAACGAAAATCATAAGGGTAATATGCGTTCGCTGGTGAACAAGGCATTCGAGCAAATAAATCGGAGCGGCAAGCTTCAATTATTCAAAAGCGCAAACCCCGATTACGCCGACGGTGAATTCGGCCGCGATTTTGTTTACGTAAAGGATGCTGTCGATATGACGCTGTTCTTTTTGGGCAATAAGGCGAGCGGGCTGTTCAACATCGGATCGGGACAAATGAACACATGGAATGCTTTGGCCGAAGCGATTTTCAAAGCTCTTGGCAAGCCGAAAAACGTCGAGTTTATAGACATGCCCGTACATCTTCGCGACCGTTATCAGTACCACACGCAAGCCGACCTAACACGAATATACACCGCGGGCTATTCGGGCGAATCCACACAGCTCGATGCCGCGGTGGCCGACTACATACAATACTATCTTACCCCCGGCAAATTTCTTGGCGACCCAAACGCAGACGGATTGGGCTTCGTTTCATCGCGATAAAGGGAGGAAAAGGATCTATGTCAGTCAATACCTACTATCTTTCAAAGACAAAGGAAGGAAAGTTCGGTTCGGTCTTTTACCTAAAGCAGCTGCAGGAAGCCGATTCGTCCGGCGGCGGGCGGAATCTGCTTGGGTCTATGGTGCAGTGGATCGACAAAGGCGTTTTCGGGACGCCGTGGGGCGGAACGGATTATGCGATTCCGCAATGCATGAGCACGCCGAAGGCTCTGATCAGGGAGCTGAATAAGCGTAAAGCGGAACTGGAAATTGAGGGGGACACAGCACTGCAAATAAAGGTCGCGGCGGGGAAAGAGATCGTAAAGCTGGAAAGGAACTTAGTCTTCGACGTGGGGGTCGGACCGTTTCCGATGATCCCGCTGAATATTGCTCTGGATATCGATTACTCGCGGATGAAGGCGACGACAATCACATTCGGTGAGGGAACTCATAGCGAGTATATCCCGGTCGGCTATATGTCGTCGCTTTACGAAACGCTCGGCGGCAAAGCTAGTGCGGCTATCGGCGGAAGGCTGCTCGAAAAAAACGCTTATATCAGCCAGGTCGTTTTGGCCAAGAGGTATTCGGTGCATTTTGAATCGATAACTGCCTTGTCATCTGGTGTGGATGCAAAGATCGAGCAATACAACACACTGCCCGAAATTGGAGGCAAAGTGAAAGTTCAGAAGAAAACCGAAAGGACCGTCGTCGCCGAGGTGAACAGCGACATTTATTACCTCGTCGCTTTGACCGCATCACTGTGGAAGAATCTGAAATGATGCTTTCGGAAAATGTGATCGATTTGACTAGAATATTTCACAGATGAAGATCTTTCACGGCACCGAGAACGCCAATATTCAAAGGCCGACCGTTCTGACGCTGGGCGTTTTTGATGGGCTTCATCTGGGTCACCAACGAATAATGCAGACAGTCGTCGAACGCGCACGGATCATTGGCGCCGTGCCGACGGTGATCACCTTCGATCCGCATCCGCGTGCTGTGCTGCATCCGGAATCGGCTCCACCGCTATTGCAGACATTGGACCAAAGACTGGCGAATTTTGAGGTTTTAGGAGTCGAACAGGCGATCGTAATTCCGTTCGACAAAGAATTCGCTTCACAACCGGCCGAAAACTTTCTTGCGGATATTGTGCACGACAGACTGCAAGCGAAGGAAGTGTATCTCGGCAAAGGTTTTGCTTTCGGCAAAGGCCGCGGTGGAAATATCGATTTGCTGCGCCGGATGAGTTCCGAGCTTGGATTTGTCGCTGATGAGGTTCCGGAAGTTCGGCTTCGCGGGCGTCGCATCAGCTCATCCAGAATCCGGGAACATCTTGCCGCCGGCCATGTAAATCTCACTCGGCGGATGCTCGGGCGTCCGTACGGCGTCGAGGGTGTGATCATTCGTGGAAACCGACGCGGCCACACCATCGGCTTTCCAACCGCGAATCTAAAGCCGCACAATCGCGTCATCCCGAAATTCGGGGTTTACGCCTCGGCGACCCTTGTCGACGGCGCGTGGCGTCGCAGCATTACAAACATAGGAGTGCGGCCCACGTTTGAGCAGGACGCCGAGCCTTCGATAGAGA
>CADEEU010000199.1 GCA_902826385.1 uncultured Acidobacteriota bacterium
AAGCCGCCCGACAAAACGACCGTTGACAAGATGCTCCTCTACGATCTCCGCCACGTCTTCCGCCATTACCTGGCCGTACAGCGTCCCATCCGGATACACCATCACCGCCGTGCCGATCGAGCAAAAGCCGATCGAGCTGCATTCGGTCAGGATCACCTCGCCCATTGGGTTTCGGCCTTTTGACTCTTTGCCTTGCCGGAGTCCTTTTTCGCATAGAATTCGGTCAAATTCGGCCTTCACCTCCTGGGCGCCGACGGCGGTGCAGGACTTGCCGGTGCAGACGAAAACCTGGCGTTTTATTGGGGCCTTGAGCATTGGGGCGAGCTTTTCGAGTTGTTCGCGGTCGGTTATGAATTTGGGTTTTGACATTTTGAATCCTGTGCAGCAGGCCGACTACAAAGGCGGTAAGCCCACGCTCATGCTCGGACTTCTGCAATAGATTTATTTTGCCACGAAGCGGCGGTCGATTGCATCGAAGAAACTTGTGTTTATGGTAGAATCTCCATTCGGCGGAGGTCGCTGTAAAATGCCCGTGTTAACTTGGCCGGGCTGCTAAAAGATGGCGGTTGGCGTAATTATTCACATCTCGGTCGGGTCGGAAAAGCGGACCGAATTTTTCTCCGAAGACCGGCTGTCGATCGGTGCGGACGAGAGTTGTGATCTTCAAATTCACACAAAACAGGTCGAATCCGCCGGCATGTGGGTCGAGCTTGAGAACACGGACGGTGTATTCCGCATCACAAAATTCGATCCGTCGCTCGGCTTTACGATCAACGAAAAACCCGTTCGCCGGTTTATAGCGATTTCGGACGGCGACACGCTTCGCATCGAAAAATCCGACATTTCTTTCGCGTTCTTTTCCCTGTCCGAAAAACCGACGCTGATCACAACCAACCGCGATCAGCCGCACATCGCGCAGTTTATCGAAGAAGCGGCGATCGAATCGGCAACGTCACCAAAACGCGACGACGCCAAAACTTTTCTGCGTGAATTTACGCGTGAGCTGCTCCGCGAAGTATCGATCACGACCAAATTGATCGTCCTCGTGCTTGCGTTGGGCTTTCTTTCCGGAGTTCTTTATCTCGGCTATGCGGTCAGCCGTGAGTTGAGAGAGAGCCGCGAACTGGCCGCGCGTCAGGCCGATACGATCGACCGGCTTGAAAAAACGCTCGGGACCGCCAGCAGTCAGATCGAAGAACTTGATAAGTCGAACAAGGACCTCTTCAAAACCGTCTCGCTGGCACAGAACGTCCGCGTGGATTACGGCAACGGCGTTTGCCTGATCATCGGCGTTTACGATCTGGTCGACCGTCGAAGCGGCCGCGTCCTTCGTTATCCTGACGCCGGGGCCTATCGCTCCGAACCGTTTGAACAAGCCGCGTCCGAAGATGCGACTCAGCAGCCCGGTGCCATCTCCGGCCTGACGACCGAAGGTTCGGGCAGCCCGGTCGAGTACGATTTTATCGGCACCGGTTTTCATGTTGGCGGCGGCTACATAGTGACAAATCGCCACGTACTGCAGCCGTGGACAGAGGACGACGTGGTCAAAAGTATGATGTCATCGTCCAACGGCCGTGCCCGCGTAAAGCGATTGGTGATCTATTTTCCGAACTATCCTCAGCCGTTTACGCTGAAAGTGCGTGAATACAGCGGACGCGAAGACCTGGCGGTTGCGTCTATCGACCCGACCATGTTGCCGACCGATGTTCCCGTGCTGCCGCTTGAGAACGATTCCGAAGCGTCAACCATCGGCAAAACCGTCGTGACGATCGGTTACCCAAGCGGCCCCGACCGCCTTCTAGCAATGGTCGACGAAGATGAGGCCAAATCGATCAATCAGCGTTTTGGCAACTCGCGCCAAAACCTGATCAACTTTCTGGCACAATCGAAAAAGATCGTTCCGCTTACAACACAAGGCGCGATCACCGATCTCGACACCCGGCGGATAGTTCACGACGCCAAAACCGCCGAGGGCGGTTCGGGCGCTCCGCTTTTTGGGCAAACCGGTAAAGTCATCGGCGTAAACTTCGGCGTGTTTACCGAGAATACGGCTTCTAATATGGCCGTGCCGATAAAGTTCGTCATCGATCTCCTTCGCAAAGCCGGATGGAAGACTGCCGAAGAGCTTGAGCAGGACAGTCTGACGGCCCAGAGCGCTAATTCGAATACCAACTCGGCGGTCGTAAGGTGACGCGGCAGATCGGGCGACGCAAAAGATTCGTTACAAACAATGGACAGTCTCGTTTTCTCAAACATGCTGCATCGTCCGGCGCGGACGCTGGTCAGCATCATCGGCATTGCGATCGGAGTTTTGCTGATCGTTTTTACGGTCGGGCTTGCGAACGGAACGATTCGCGAACAGGCCTCGCGTGAAGCTAATGTCGGGGCCGAGATATTTTTTCGTGCCTCCGGGTCGATCGGCATGAGCGGATCGGAGGCATTTCGTTTGAACGAAAACCTGCCCGTCGAGATTGTAAAAGTTGAAGGCGTGCGGTCGGCGGTTGCGATCGGCCAGAATTCGGTTGATGCTGCGGACAACAATTCAGGCAAGCGGCTGGTCGATGGAGTAAAGTTCGAAGAATACGCCGCCATATCGGGTCTGCGTATTGTCCAGGGAAGGCCGTTTGTCGACGGCAAAGACGAAGCGATAATCGACACCGCGTGGCAGGCACAGAAAAAGCTAAAGGTCGGCGACACCATTCCGTTATACGAACGTCAGTTTACGGTTGTCGGCACCTACGAACCGGCCGGCGGAGCGAGATTGAAAATACCGCTCTCGACAATGCAGCAGCAGCTCGGCAGCGAGGGCAAGGTGTCGTCCGTTTTGGTAGCTGTGAAGCCCGGTTACACCGCCGACCAGGTCGGTCAATTTCTGCAGGACGCGTTTCCGGATAATCAGATCATACTCACCCGCGACCTCGAAGAACTCTACATGGCAGCGATACCGGCGATGGATGTTTTTCTGAACGTTTTTATCGGCGTCGCCGCTGTGATAAGTGCTCTTGTAATTCTGCTGACGATGTACACGACGGTAACGGAACGGACGCGGCAGATAGGCATAATGAAATCGCTCGGCATGAGCAGCGGCGAGATCGGCTGGACCATTACGCAGGAAGCATTGCTTATAAGCCTCTGCGGAATAGTTCTGGGAATTGTTCTCACAGTAGTTTTGCGTTTTGTACTTACGCAGTTCGTGACTCTTGAGGTTGAGATTAGTCCCGTTGTCGTTGCAATCACTTTCGTCGTCGGATTGATCGGCGGAGCCGTCGGTGGGCTTTATCCCGCAATGAGGGCCGCCAGGCTCGACGCGGTCGAAGCTTTAAGCTACGAATAGTTTTTCGCGATCGCGGATTGGCAATTGTAAATTGTTTTTCGAATATCAACTGGTAATCTGGAATTTCCAACCGACATTTTTCCGTCAGTGCGGAATCACCGTCAGATAAGCAATGCCTTAAACTTCGCGTCACGCATCGAAAACGACGGAACGAAAGTTTTGTCGTTATAGAGCGTCTTCAGATCGTCGCGGTCTATTTCCTTCATTTCAGCCGAGGTAAATTGGCTGTTCCCGCCGCCCGCCTTCCACGCGCTTTGCCACAGAATCGCCATCACGCGGCAGCCTTCGGCCATGTTCACTATCGTTCGCTCGCCCAGCTCGTCCCACATCGCGGCGGTGTCGCCATCGTTGTTGGTATAAGAATCGCAAACTTCGACCGGCGGAAGATTTTGGAAAGTAAAGTCCATCAGCTCGACCACGCGTTGCGCGGCCTCAAAGCCGCTTGGCCCGATCAGATCCGACGACTTAACTTTCTCGGCAACATCGTTGATGCCGTTGAAAACCATTGGCATCACAGTTTTACGGTCGAGCATGTTTGCTTCGTAAACCGAATGCACTTTCTCTTCATCCGCGTTTCGGCCGTGATGAAGATGTGAAACGTGCAGCGGCTGGCACGCGTCGCCGACATAGTGGGCCATGGTTCCGCCCGCGCAGATAAATTCGGCAAGGTCGCCGGCGCTTACCGAAGCGACCATCTGGTTGTACATCTGCCAAACCCTGAACGGAAGAGCTCCGGTACGTTTCTTTGTCCTTCCGTTTTCGACATTCGGATTTACATTATCAAGCTGCTTAAAGTAATCCAGCCAAAAATCGATATCGATCTTGCTCGGGTCTGCCATGCATATTTCCAAAAGTGTTCGGCCGCCCTCCACTTGCTGATGGCTTTCGTCCATGTCCGCAAAATGGTTCGCGGCATCGGCACGGCGGGTTGTTCGCCATATTATGTCCGCCACGTCGGACAAAGGAACGAATTCGTTTTTGGCGACATTAAATGCACCGTTGACGACGGTTTTCGCTAATAGATCGCTATCGACATAACCGATATTTTTCTGGTTCGCCACTAACAGTTTTCGGAGTTTTGTACCGGTAACCAACTCGCACGCCTTGGCCGCGATCTTAAAGTGCCCGGTTTTCCCCCAGGTATAATCGTTGTCGATGTTCCAGCCGCGAACAACGTCGACATCCAGCTCGACACACGCCGTCGTCAGGTTAGCGGCCAAAGCGTATGGAATCGCCGTCACGCCGCCGCCGCCGGCCACCAAATTATGCTGGCCCCAGTGGAGCGCAAGTGGAAGGTGTTTAATTTCGGGAGTTGTGCCGGATGTATCTTCGGCCGCAAGCATCCACAACGTGCCCGAATCGCCATGACGGATGTTCAATGGCTGGCCGTCGACGCCGCCGAACAAAAAATCGGCGACGTATTCAATGCTTCCGACCGATTTATATCGGTAAAACAGCCCCACGATCTCGGCTTCGAGCGGTCCCGAAACTGCGCCGTAGGCTTTGACCTTCGGAGTGACTTTGATCTTTCGCACACCGTCGAACTCATACTCGACCGCCGAGATCAATGCCAGCGTGATGTTCGAAGTATTCAGGCTCGCCAGTTCGTCCATCTGGCCGATGCCGACCACGTCGGTTTTCCATTCGCCGATGTCGTCGATCTCGATCAACCCAAAATCGCAGTTGACCATAATATTTTTGCCCTTCCAGCCTTCGTATGTTTCCTCAAACAACAACTTGCCGATGTGTTTGCCCGCACTGCTGCCGATGCGTTTTGGCATTCCTTTGAGCTTTGTGTAAACTGGCGTGCCTTTTTCGCCGACCACGTGTTTGTTAGTCAGGGCGTAATATTTGTTGCCGTCCGTGACCACACAGCCGACCGATGCGACACGCTCCCGGCCCTGTGAATCAACGATGATCGGAAATCCGCCGCCGATGTAGTTTGCCGGAAAGACCAGGTTGTTTGTGTCTACGCTGTCATCGGCCACAACCGACCGCGGTGCCTCGACCACACACAGCGGCACTATTCGTCCGTCAGGCAAAAATATGCTGCGCGGAACCAGGCTGTCTTCGCGGTGCTTGATCAAGCTGTTCTCGGTTTCCCATTTGTCGACAAAAACCAGAATGCACGGCCACGAATAGTTCCGAACTTCCGAATTCTCCAGCGTCCTGGCCGTTTTTTGCTTGGGCTTAAGCGTTTCCTGATAACCCTGTTCGTTCGGCCACGGGTCTTCTTTTCGGACGCGGTACCTGCCTATCGCTGTCGCGATCACATTACGCTTGTTTATCAAGTGAACGTGGAAAATGTCGCGGGCTTCCGCAAGATCCTTTACGGAAAGGTGGTTGTAGTTGAATTTGGATTCGAGAATGCTCATACCTCTCCTTTGCCTGCTTGGGGCCGTCAAAATCGAAATCGGGAGCCTCTAATTCATATTGCGGAAATCGGTGAAACCTTACTATAAAAATTCAGCTCTTGGTAACGAGTACAATGCCGAAAAAAAGCAGCAGTTTAAAAACCTCGAAAATACGGTTACTATTCCGACGACCGTTGTTTAGACTTTTTGCAGAAGTGAATGATTAAAAACATCTCAAAAAATACGGGCCTTTCTTTTATCGGCTGTGGCGTGATGGCCGAATCGATGATCGCCGGCTTGCTGCGCGAAAAGATCGTCGGGCCAAAGCAGATCGCTGCCAGCCATCCGCGGCAGGAACGTCGGGACGAGCTGAAGAAACGGCACGGAATAAAAGTATTTACCGATAATGCGTCGGCCGTAAAGGCATTCCGCGGGCCCGAATCGGTTGTCGTTCTTTGCGTAAAGCCGCAGCGAATAAATGCGGCCCTTCGTGACCTGACCGGTTCCGTCAAATCCGACCAGCTTGTCATTTCCATCGTTGCCGGAACGACAATAGAGACCATCTCAAACTCATTAAGTTCAGATCTCGTTGTCCGCGCGATGCCCAATACGCCTTCTCAGATCGGCGCCGGCATGACCGCGTGGACATGCTCATCCGAGGTTGACGACGGCCATAAATCGAAAGTGAGAGTGTTGTTGTCCGCCCTCGGTAAAGAGCTGTTTGTCGAAACCGAAAACATGATCGACATGGCCACCAGCCTGAGCGCAACCGGCCCGACGTACACGTTCATGGTAATGGAAGCGATGACCGACGCCGGCGTGCATCTCGGTTTTTCACGCGAGGTTTCGAAAGAACTGGTCCAGCAAACTATGCTCGGCTCGGTGCTGTTTGCGATTGAATCTCACAAGCATCCGGCCGAACTCCGCAACATGGTCACGTCCCCCGGCGGCACATCGGCCGAGGCGATCTACCAAATGGAAAAAGGAGCTCTTAGAACCGTACTGTCGAAAGCGATTTACGGGGCCTACAAGCGGGCGGTCGAATTGGGCAAGAAAAAGTGAGGGTGTTTGAAAAGTCGTTTGAGCGGCTCCGGAGAAGCCAAATGGTTGTAGAAAAACAGCAATCGAAATCACAAAGCTTCGTAGGAGCAGAACGATATATAAACAAAATAAGATGAC
>CADEEU010000200.1 GCA_902826385.1 uncultured Acidobacteriota bacterium
CTTCCGGCGTGGTCGAGCGGACCTCGACGTTCTGGTTCATACCGCGGCTGACGAGAAGTTTGATCTCAACACGGCGGTTTTGCTCACGGCCTTCGCGGGTTGTGTTGTCGGCTACTGCCTGCAGCTCACCAAAACCGTATGACTGACCGATTCTGCGGAGCGGTACGTTGTGCGTTTCGACCATGTAATCGATTACGGCCTGTGCACGACGCTGGCTGAGTGCCTTGTTCATCTTGGTGCCGCCTTCAGCCGAAGCAAAGCCGGTAACCTCGATCGAATAACCCTTCAAGCTCTGTGAAGCAGTAGCAACTTCGTCAAGAGCCGCTTTGGCTTCGGGCGAAAGAACCGCACTTCCAACACGGAAATTCACGGTTGCGGTCGACTGGACCACGTATTCATCCAGAGCGTTGATTCGCTGGTTGGTCGCGTTCACGCCTGCAACAGCTGCATCGGCAGTTTCCTGCGCAGCCTTCGCACCGCCGCGAGCGGCGTTCGAGATGGCCATCAGCTCGTCAATCTGTCCGGAAACACGCTTGGCGTTCTCTTCAGCCTGCGATAAGCGAGCTTCGGCCGGTGCTACACGACTGTCGATCGACTGCGAAACTCGGAAATCATCCTTGTCGAAGCGGATCTTCGACGCGGCAAGAGCGCCGGAGTTGTCGCCGCGTCCTTCTGCTTCGAGATAGAGACCGCGAACCAGCTGATTAGCTGCAACCCTGTCACCGCCGCCAAAGAAGCCGCCTTTCGTCTTGATGCTTGCTTCCGGGGCGATAAGTACGCGTGTCTCAACACCCGTCGAATCCTTGACAAGAACGCTGCTATCATCTTGAGCTGTAATAACGCCCTTGATTTTGTACTTCTGTCCCGCCGTCAAATTGCGAACCTGAGCATCCTGTGAATCCTGTGCGAAAACACTGAAAGCACCGAAAGCGATCGTCAACACAAAAACCGTTAATTTTTTGAACATATTCTCAACTCCTTCCTAAAACCTATGGAATGCAATTAATTAATAAGCCTTATCGCCTAAATCTTCCGGAATGATGTTGGTCCGGAGAGCCGCACGTTCTAGGAAGCAGCGACTTTGAACTTAGAAAATGCTGGGCGATAAACTTCAACCGTCGTTTCTGTTAACAATCTTCGTGCCATAGTCTTCGCAAATAGGTAAATCCAGCATAACTACTGTGTTTAGTGGACTTAGGTAATTTTGAAGCAGCTGACCGAATTCCGAACGATGTCTGTTATATATACACTATCGGACGTTATGGGCTATTTTTGTTCCGTTTTCGTACAGTGAAGGTAAAATATAGATTAGTGGCTCTAAAGACTGGAGCAGAACGACTTGTTCGAGATGATACACAAAATAACGCCGGTTGCCAATACTTTTTTTGCGGTCCGGCGTTATTTTTTATTAGAGGGCAAAATCGCCTTTTTCGAGGAACTCCTTCATAAAAGCAAGGAACTTCTCGGCGTCGGCGCCATCGACGATGCGGTGATCGTACGTCAAGGCAAAGTAGGCCATCGTGCGGATGGCTATGTAATCGTCGCCCTCCGACGTGGTTAGAACGCGCGGACGTTTTTCTATCGTGCCGACGCAAAGGATCGCAACCTGCGGCTGGTTGATGATCGGCGTTCCGTAAAGACCGCCGAAAACGCCGGGGTTAGTAATCGTGAACGTGCCGCCCGATGCTTCGTCAGGGCTGAGCTTCTTTGCCCTGGCGCGATCAGCCAGGTCGTTGGCGGCAAGGGCCAGGCCGGAAAGTGAAAGTGTGTCGGCACGCTTGATGACGGGAACTATCAGCCCCCAATCGAGCGCGACCGCCATGCCGAGGTTGATGTCGCCCTTATAAATAATGTTTTCGCCGGAAACCTGTGCGTTCACGATCGGGAATCTGCGGATCGCGTTCGTCACCGCCAGGAAGATGAACGGCATGTACGTAAGCTTTGTGCCGTAGCGTTCCTGAAACGCGGCCATGTTACGGTCGCGGAATTTGGCGACGGCGGTCATGTCGATTTCGTAAACGCTCGTAACGTGGGCGGACGTTTGTTTCGACATCACCATGTGCTCGGCGATTTTTTTGCGCATTACCGACATTTTCTCGACGCGGTCGCCGGCCGCCGGAGCCGCGAGCGGAGCCGGAGTGCCCGCGGTTTTTGCCGCCGCAGCCACGGAAGAACCGGTTGCGTGTCCGACAAGCAGGTCTTGCGGCCTTAAGGCGGCACCGGTTTCCAGGAACGACATGATGTCGTTTTTGGTCACGCGGCCGCTGATGCCGCTGCCGGGAATCCGTGTGATGTCGATTCCGTGCTCTTCGGCGATCTTGCGAACGAGCGGGCTGGATTTGGTACGACGCAGTTCATCGACCGTCGCTCCGCCGTTCGCTCCCGCCGCGGCCGCGGCGGTCTTAACGGGCAAAGGTTCAACTTTCGGAGCCGCAACGACGGCTTGCGAGGTCGGACTTGTTTCCTGGCCTGGAACTTGGGATTTGGGACTTGAAACTGCTGACGCTCCTTCCGCACCGACCAACGCGACTACCGAACCAACCTCGACCGTTTCGCCTTCGTTTGTACGAATTTCCAACAACGTTCCAGCGGCAGGCGACGGCACTTCGGCATCGACCTTGTCGGTGGAAATCTCAAGTAGCGGCTCGTCCTTTTCGATCTTGTCGCCGACCGCCTTCAGCCATTTCGAAACGGTCCCCTCGGTGATGGACTCACCCATTTGCGGCATCACGACTTCGGTCGCATCGTTCGCCGACAGATTCAGTTTCTCCGAAGTCTGAACGGACGATGTTCCCGCTTGGTTCGAGTCGCCCGCCGACGCTGTCTTGGTAAGTATCTCGGGCGTAGGAGCCTCTTCCACCGGCGATGGTGCGGTCGTTTCTTGACTTGGAACCTGGGACTTGGGGCTTGGGGCCGATTCTTCACCTTCAGCACCGATCACCGCTACGACCGTCCCGACCTCAACCGTTTCACCTTCCTGATGCCTGATTTCCAGCAGCACGCCGGCGCCCGGACTAGGGACTTCGGCATCGACCTTGTCGGTCGAGATCTCAAGGATCGCCTCGTCCTTCTCGATCTTGTCCCCGAGCGACTTCAGCCATTTAGACACGGTCCCCTCGGTGATCGACTCACCCATTTGCGGCATCACAACTTCTACGCTCATAAATTCCTCTGAATCCGTTCAGACTTACAACCCAGAATACTAGAAACTACAGTGAATAAAAAGAAGGGTTCTCTTAAGTTTTCGGCAATAATACTCTTGTCAGGCGTCTTGTACATTATCGTTCTTTTTTCACTCTTAAAAGATTAGAGTCCGTAAACGGCATTAAGAGATTTTTGGGAACTGCCATGACGCAAACGATTCAACCACAACAAAGAGTTTTTCGACCACTGCCGCCGACCATAGACGTTGGCGGCAAGATTATTTACCAGTCAGGCTCCTGGGGAAGCAAATATCCGGCACGTCGGGTCATGTTGAATCTTTCGATGATCGACCTGTCCGGTGTGTCATCCTCAGTAGGCTCCAACGGTTTCACCGATAACGACGGCCGGTTTAAGGTCAACAGTGGATACATAGCGAACGGTTTTTCCAGAATTACTTTGGAGATGACTGAAGAATTTACGCGCGATAAGTTCAATATGGTCTTGTTTCCCGGACTGATACCCAACGGAAGTTTTCAGGACCTGGGTGAAATCGTATTCCCATTCAAGCCTCAGCACCCTGAACTGGCGATAATAAATTCGGTTTCCGTAGCAGATGCTAGCCGTGCAGCAGCAATGTTGAGTGGAATCCTTAAGGTGACTTATTATCCGGTATCCATTGAGCTGCTCAGTGAATGGAGAGCAACTCAGCCCGGCCTTCCGGCTACCGACCCTACCGCTGGACAACCTTTTTCACGGGTAACTCAGATAAACGGGCGCAGGCTCGATAAACCGTTATCGGTAAAAGTGCCGGACGACGTCGCCGCGAGAGAAAGGCAAATGTACCAGAACCTGAGGAGAGAGGCCGCAAAGATTGGGCCGATTCCGATTCTTACACCCGGCCAAAAGTTGCTTAAGATGCTAAGCGGAGCCGATCTGCCGAAAGACTTTCCCAAGCGTGCGGTCAATAAGATCAGTCAGCGCGGGATCGTGGCGGTTAAACCAGGTAGCAGCGTGGTTGATTCGATAGGTCAAATCCTTGACGGCCTTTCGCGCCTGACAATCTCGCAAATAGAAACGGGCACGCATTTACGGCGTCTGGTTGTGTCGTTGCAGCAGGCTGCCCGAAACACCTTTCACTTCGATTCGGTTATTGAAGAAGCCGCTGCCGATATGGCAGCTTGCTGCGTCCTGATCTTCCTTGCAGGGCTCGCCGCAAAAGGCAGCTCTCGTCCTCAGATCAACTTTAATTACAAGTTTAATTTTAAATCGGGAACCTGGACCGAGATGCGCGATTATGTAAGGGTCAGCGTTGCTGTGAGCAAGTGATCAGTGTATACACGAGCACGTGAATGTTCGCAGTGTGACAGAGACGGAGAATCATTGTCTGTCTTCAACGGCCTGTTTTACGGTTAGCAATACCTGTTCATAATTCGATACCGATGGTGGGATCAGAGTTCTTTCCCGCTCCCTTTTGGCAATCTCGATACCGTCGTTGTTGGCCTTGATCGATTCAATCTGATCCCACGCCGCTTGAAATTTTTTGTATTTCAGGCCGTTTTCGTAAATGCCGACGACGCTTCGTTTCTGCATTAGCCAACCGATCAACGTGAATACGTAAACGACGAGAAACGCACTGGACAAAGCGAAATAACCTATATGCTGCCGAATGTAAAAGGCTACGAGCATGGCGAGGAAGAAAACAAACGAAACAACCGCCACGATCGCCGCCCGCTGCAGGTAAACAGGTGACGTGGCGTGGCTGCTGATCAGCCGGCCGAGGTTTTGTGATTGGTCGGGCACGGTTCAGGCATCGATATCCTTCCTTTTGATTATCCGAGAAGTATAAACCTCATCGGGGTCCGGAGAGTAGTATGGTTCGCCCCAAAGACGGACTGAGATGGTGTCGATGATCTCCTTAATGTTCTCAAGGTCGGGGCGGAGATTGATCTTTTCGCCGGAAAAGGTCTGCAGCCAAACGTGATCGCCGCCGCTGCGGATGCTCCGCGCATTCGGCACGGGTTCGCCGCGTTCGTCCCGCAGGTCGGCCGTCTCGTAGTCTTCGCGGAGAATGTGGCCGAACTCTTCCAAATCGTTCCAGAAAACCGTGTGTTCTTTGAAAAGACGCTGATATACCAACCCGTGCTCGAAGACCTTCAACTCGGTACGGCGTTTGATGAAAAATTCTACCGTCACCCACGCGAATACACCAAGCGGCACCGATGCGCAAAGTGGAGCATTGGCGAAATGAACAAGCAAGAAGATCATGGCTCCGGCGGCCAGCGCCGCGATGACAAAGAACAGCCAACCGCTTTGCCGCCGGACGCGGTAAACGCGCTCCAATGTACCAAGTTTGGCCTGATGCTGATCGATCATCGCAATCGCAACGGAAAATGAAGAACGACGCCCGGTAGTTATCCAGCATCTAATCGGAACTCTCGCCCGATGACAATTTTAACGCTGTCGGTTATTATCTCAACTGATCTTTCTGCTGAGAAATAGTAAAACCCATGAAAAATAGATCGCTGCTTATTATCGCGTTTGTCTGTTCGTTTACTGCACAGGTTGCTTATGCCCAAACGGCACTGACCGCCGAGGACTACGCCCGGGCCGAAAAGATGCTGATGTACAACACGGCACCGCTGGTGGATCGCAGCGGCGTTCGGGCTACGTTTTTGCCGGACGGACGTTTTTGGTACATGGTGCTGACGCCGACCGGACGTGAGTACGTGCTGGTGAACCCGGCCGATGGTTCGAAGCAGGTCGGCGACAGCCTGGCGAAGATCGGCGTGACAGCTCCGACACCAAGCGGGCCGGGCTCGGCAAACGCCGTGAAATCGCCGGACGGCAAGCGCGAGGTTTACATAAAGGACTGGAACCTTTGGGTACGTGAGATCGAGACGAAGAAGGAGACTCAGCTTACAACCGACGGCGTAAAAGATTTTGGTTACTCGACGGACAACGCCGGTTGGCGTAAAAGCGACCGGCCCATCGTGATCTGGTCGCCGGATTCGAAGAAGGTCGGGACCTATCAGCAGGACCAGCGGAATGTCAGCGATATGTACCTGGTCACCACTAACGTAGGAGCACCCAAGCTTGAGGCGTGGAAATATCCGCTTCCGCAGGACAAGGAGATCATCAAGATTCATCGCATCATCGTCGACGTAGAAGCGGGTAAAGTTGTTCGGTTAAAGATGCAGCCGGACGATCGCCGTGGAACGTTGTGCGACGACATCTCGTGCTCAGGCGGTTTTGACGACAACGAGTGGAGCCCGGATTCGACGAAATTGGCGTTTGTTTCCAGCAGCCGCGATCACAAAGAAGCGAAATTCCGAATCGCCGATGCTGCGACTGGCGACGTTCGAGATGTGATGGAAGAAAGGGTCGCTACACAATATGAGTCGGGGCAGGGTGAGGTCAACTGGAAGTATTTCCCGGCGACGAACGAAGTGATCTGGTACTCCGAACGCGACGATTGGGGGCATCTTTATCTGTACGACCTAACCAACGGCCGTTTGAAGAACCAGATAACGAAGGGAAACTTTGTCGTTACACGAGTACTGAAAGTTGACGAAAAAGCCCGCGTGATCTGGTTCGAAGCGAACGGTCGCGAGGCTGGACGCGATCCTTACTTTTCGCATTTTTACCGAATAAAGTTCGACTGCACCGGGCTTCAGCTTCTGACGCCGGACGACGGAAATCAT
>CADEEU010000201.1:0-3656 GCA_902826385.1 uncultured Acidobacteriota bacterium
AGTCTTCTTGCTCTGCACTTTCTTCTCGGCCGGTTTAGCTTTTGCGGCCTTTGGAGCGGCGGGCTTTTTCGAGGCTTTCGCCGGAGGATTGAGCATTGACGACCAGCGATATTCCGGCGTTTCGAAACCGGCTTCAAGCTTCTTGAAAATAAACTCGGTCATTGCGTTGACGATCCAGTTGTGGTTGTACTCACCGACCGAGGCGATCTCGGCGTCCGGTGCCGGGTTCATAAAGTCGATTGCGTACGGAATGCCGTCCTTGATCGCGAACTCGACGGTATTCAGATCGTAGCCTAATGCCTTACAGATTGTGATTACGTCCTTTTCGACGCGGGAGTGAAGCTCGGGCGAGAGGTAATTCTCGACGTTGACGTACTGCATTCCGCTCAAATAAGGCTTCGACGGGTCGTACGGCATTATCAGCACTTTTTCCTGCCCGACGCAGTAGCAGCGGACGAACTGGTCGTACTCGATGCCTTCCTGCAGCGTCATGCAAAGGGTGCCGGTCTGGTTGTATTCGTTCCACAGCTCTTCCAGCGAATGGATCTTCGAAACATTCTTCCACCCGCCGCCGTCAAACGGCTTGAGAAAAGCGGGGAAGCCGACGTGATTTACGATGCCTTCCCAGTCGAGCGGAAACTCAAGATTGCGAAGGCTTTCCGGTGCAATCGAATCGATATACTTTTCCTGCGGCAGCAAGACCGTTTTAGGGATCGCAACGCCAAGCTTTGCTGCCAAGCTAAAGTTGAAGAACTTGTCATCTGCCGACCACCAGAACGGGTTATTTATGATGTACGTGCCTTCAAGGGCCATGCGCTTTAGCGTTGCACGGTAATAAGGCACTTCGTGCGAGATGCGGTCGATGATGACGTCGTATTTTTTCGGCTCATCCAACCGGATTCCACCAAATGTGCACATTTCGGCGACAATATTTCCATTGCCTTTTTCGTTGATACTGTTGATAATTGATTCAGGGAACGTAATTTCCCGCCCCGCTATAATTCCTACTCTTTTCATAAAATCGATCTGTTCCTTTCTATCTGTATATTAATTGGAAACACTAGAAAATACCGCCTTGATTGAAATCAGTCATTGTAGTCGATAAACGGATCACTATCAAGGGTGACAGATACTGTCCGCCGTGTGTTTAGCCTCTCTTTTATTATCGATCCTCTTAGTCCCTTTTTTCCGTGGTTAAGATTTTAATTACCGCAAAAGGCGACGAATAAGAAAAAACGAAAAACAAACGCCCGTTGAATCGCATGAACGAAACTCTACTCAGTGTCGAACGCTTGCCCGCTCCGGCGATTGCTCCGGGCCTGGACGGAAACGCGGCAAACCCAGCCCTGGCGAAGAACATACAGTCGTTTCACAACGTCCTGACGCGAATGCTTGCCGCCGGAGCCAATGTTAGCGATCTGATATTTTCGCCCGGTCGTCCGCCCCAGGTCGAACTGACCGGCGACCTGCAAGGCGTGCCGATTGCCGGACTCGAACGCTTGACGACGCAGAATATCAAGGCGATGGCCGATCTGATGCTGCTCGGGAACGAACAGGGAACCGAGGTGCTGGAAAAGAAGGGATCGACCGATATTTCTTACAGCGTGCCGGGCCTGTGTCGCTTTCGCGTCAATATTTTTATGCAACGGGGAACGCATGCAATCGTGATGCGCGTCATTCCGACCAAGCCGCCGAATTGGGAAGAACTCAATCTACCGGAAGGCGTTATGACCGCCGCAGGTCTGAAAAATGGCCTTGTGCTGGTCACCGGCCCGACCGGTTCTGGCAAATCGACGACGTTAGCTGCGGTCATCGATCTGATAAACGCCACCAAGCGGTATCACATCGTGACGATCGAAGACCCGATCGAGTTTATGCATGAACATAAGTTGGGCACCGTTCACCAACGCGAGCTTCATTCGGACACGCCCGATTTCGCATCAGCTCTGCGGGCGGCCCTGCGACAGGCACCAAAGGTCATTCTTGTCGGCGAGATGCGCGATCGCGAGACTATCGAAGTCGCTCTCGAAGCCGCCGAAACCGGTCACCTCGTCCTCTCCACGCTGCACACGATCGACGCCGCAAAAACTATCGACCGCATAATCGGCGTTTTTCCGAAAGTTGAAGAAGCAGCCATACGCACGCGTCTCTCCCAGTCGTTCAGAAGAATAATCTCACAGCGTCTGATGCCCAAGATCAGCGGCGGCCGAGTTGCGGCGATAGAGATTCTCGCGTCAAACTCGCGGACCCGTGAATACATTGAAAAAGGCGAAAAAGATGGCCGCTCGATCGTAGATGCGATGAACGACGGCGAGATGGAAGGCATGCAGACGTTCGACAAGGAACTGGAAAAATTGATTCGCGGCGGTATCGTTAAAAGAGAGATCGCCCTGGCTTATTCGACAAACGCTAACAACCTGGCACTAGCCATCAGCGACATGGACGGATCGCCGCCGCCAAGGGTAGAAGCGTCATCACCGGCCGTCTCCGAGCCGGAGGTTGCGATTGATGGGTTTGAACGGTAGGTTTTGTCAGGACTGGGAGCGGTAGCAACCTGGTTCTTCTCGCTAGGCAATGAAGAACCCGTCGCTCCCGCTCCCGGTTATGACTTTAACGGTTTGCTTCCGGCAGCAATTGGTAATTACCCATTTCGCGGTTGTAGGAATCCAGGGCTCCGACTGAATCCGCGGTTGCGTCGAGCATTTGCTTGGTCATTGCGATCGAATCGGAGAGCTGTTCGAAATCGAGCAGCGAGAATTTCTCCGGCGTGGACATCGTGACGATTTCGTCGTTCAGGTAGCTGAAAAAGTTCTCGATCGACTGGAGCTGTCCCTCGACCAATTTAACGCTGCGCTCGATCTCATCGAATGAAGCGACCCGGCGTTTTAGAATCTCGACATTGGTCTGTTGGATGCGTTTCGTCTTTTCGTCGGTCGAGCTTTCTGCGGCACGATAGGCCTGGGAGAGCTGATTATGAACTGCCTGGCGGTTGATCGATTTCAGATGCTGTTTGCGGCGACGATAAACATCTAATAGGTCGACAAAATCTTCCCAACGCTGGTCGAGCGTGACCAGATTGCTTGGCAAAGCGCCCGCACCGGTAAATTTTTTGTAGTTGTCCTGGATCTTTTCCTTCAGCCAGCGGAGATATTCAACCGCCTCGCGCTCACGCGGCGTAAAGGTCTTGATCAGCTTTTCGCGAGCGCTGCGATTGGCCAGAAAAAGCCGCTCCTTTTCACGCCGCTGGACAAGCTGGCGATACCATGGCAGGTTCGGGAGCGTAAGCATATATGCGACCTCAAAAATAAGAGCGATCAGCAAAGGAATAACGCTTCCCGTGTACGCAGCGGCAACGGCAAAGCCAGCCAGGCCCCAAAAATTAAAGGGCTCCTTGACCGCTTCTTTCGCGTAGCTCGTTTGGAATTTTGTTAGCTGCTGCTGATATTTCGCGAGATCCGCCATAAACCCTGCTGAACCTTATTTTCTCCTCACGATTCGATGCAATTTCGACTAATTCGACTGCTTGGCTTCGTTGATCTCATTCACGATCACGTCGTCCAAGACATGCTCGTCGCTTTTCGCATTCGATCCGTCACCGATCTGTTTACCCGCAGCCGCCGCCGATCCGCTACCCAGCAATCCCATCTGCTGTTTGT
>CADEEU010000201.1:3703-6836 GCA_902826385.1 uncultured Acidobacteriota bacterium
GAAGCTGGATGTCCATCGCTTCGCGTTCGATGTCCTGCATCTGCGTATCGACGTTGCTAGAGCCGAGCTGAAGTTTCGCTTCGGCGGCAGCAACGCGGCGGTCGATCTTTTCGCGCATCTCATTAAAGGTCGATGCGTCGTCGCCGATGTTGAAAGTCTCCATCGTCTGGGCAAGCTGTTCCTGGAGCTTGGCCTGTTTGGCGGCGGAGATAAGCTGCATCGCCTCGGCGGTGCGCTTTTTCATGTTCAGGACGTAGTTATCGCGGGCCTTCAAGGCCTGTTTAGACGAAAGCGAAGCCTGTTCGAGCTGTGCCCCTGTACGTTCAAGATCAATTTGCGCCTGCTGAAGCTGGCCGATATAGGCGGTCGCAATGTCGTCACGGCCCATTTTCACAGAGGCCTTTATCTTCGAATCAAGATCGACAACCTGTTTTTCAAGGTTCTCGTTATTCTTCATCAACAACCGCTCAGTCGCCATCACCTGGGCCACCGAGTTGTTCAGCTCCGGCACACGGTCGCGCATGTCCCGAATCGTCTGCTGCAAAACCAGTTCGGGGTTCTCAATTTTGTCGAGAGCCGCTCCCGTGCTTGCCCGAAACACTCTCGTTATCCTAGCCCACAATCCCATTTTATCTATCCGCTCCTAAAAAATTGTCAATAAAGCACTTTTCGCCAAATTCTCTACGACAAGTGTAAGTTCAAAGTTGCATTTTCTCGCTGTCAGTATAACAGGAAAACAAATTTATGGAATAACAAACTAAGTGCTATTTCGGCTCATCGAACCGGCGTAGGGTTGCGTCCATATCTTCGGAATAGGTGAAAAAGCGAAAGGTAAAAGTAATGGCCTGGTGAATCAATTTTACCTCTCACCTGTTACCTCTCACTTTTTACCTATTACGAAATACAAACCTAATCAAAATCTGCATTTTGCAAGAAACCGGGCCGAACGACGTTCCAAAACTGTGACCGGCGAGTTCGGACGAGCTCGCCGGTATAAGTTTAGAGATTATGCGCGATAATATCCTTGAAGTTCGCCCGCGCTGATCTAAAGTTGAGGACAAGCTATCAAATGAGGAAACTAGCCGCAGTTTTAGCGTTGATTTCGGTTTACGTGAGCATTTTTGCTCCGTTCGTGTCGGGCCAGGTGATCGGAAAAGCGAGGGACAACAGGATGAAGGACGTACCGCCGGGATTGACTTTTCGTCTGAGCGAAGGCTCCGCCGGGGCCGAGACGCGCGAAAAACAGGTGATTAGCCCGTCAGACCCGATCTCTCAGGCCGAAGCCGGCAAATTGCTCGGTCGCCTGCCCGCGATCAAATCCGACCCGAACGACCAAACCGAATTTGCCAAACGGATCGGCTCGCTGCCCGCGCCCAAAAACGGAAAGCAGATACCCGTAAAATTCCCGGCTGACAGCGACCGAGCCTTGCCGAACGTGAACGGAGCTAAGACTTCGCTTGAAGTGATCCGCTTTTCACCGGAAGGCGAGGTTCCGCTCGCTCCGGACCTTAATATCACTTTCTCGCAGCCGATGATCGCCGTGACGTCGCAGGAAGAAGCCGCGAAGTACGCACCGGTCGAACTGTCGCCGAATGTCGAGGGCCGCTGGCGATGGCTTGGCACCAAAACGCTGATGTTCGATACGGACAAGCGTTTCCCGATGGCGACGAAATTTACAGCCCGCGTGCCCGCCGGAACGAAATCGGCCACCGGCCAGACATTGGCGAAAGACTTTACCTGGACCTTCACCACACCGCCGCCGAAGGTCGAGCAGATATATCCGCAAAACCAGGTCGTCCGTCGCGACGCATTGGTGTTTATTCGTTTCGACCAAGCTATCAATCAGGAAGCGGTCCTCAAGACGATCACGTTGACCGCAGGTGGCAGGAGACTTGCGACCCGTCTTGCGACGCAGGCCGAGATCGACGGTGAAAGCAATATTTCTTATTACGCGAAACAGTCTCAGCCGGGCCGTTGGGTAGCGTTCCGCGCCGTTAGCGGCGACGGAACGACCGAGAACGCGATGCCTGGATCGTCGACCATAACCGTCAACGTCGAAAAGGGAACTCCGTCAGCCGAAGGCCCGATCACGACCGCGTCCCGTCAGTCGTTCCAATTTACGACCTACGGCCCGTTCAAATACAACCGGGCCTACTGCGGCTGGGACCGCAAACCGGACTGCTCGCCGTTCGACGCGTGGTATGTCGAATTCAATAACCCGATCGAGTCGTCGAAATTCACTAAGGAGATGGTGAAGATCGAACCGCCGGTTGAAGGCCTGCAGATCTATCCATCCGGCAATAATTTATATTTTCAGGGTTATAAAAAGGGAAATACGACTTATAAGATCACGGTGGACAGCGGCCTGACGGATACGTTCGGGCAAACGCTCGGCCAGCCCGCGGTCGCGACGATAAAGGTCGGCCAGGCACCCCAAAATTTTTACGCCCAGGGCGGTTCGATGGTCGTGCTTGATCCTTCTTCAAAGGCAACATTCTCGATCTACACAACCAATCACGCCAACGCTCGCGTTAGAATGTATCGCGTTTCCCCGGAGGACTGGTATCAATTCACGCAATATTACCGCCGCCTAAATTATGACGACGGTCAACGACCTGCGATTCCCGGAACGATCATTTCCGACAAGGTAATTCCCATCAAAAATGTCTCGGATGAGCTGGTCGAAACGCGAATCGATTTGACCGAAGTATTGCCCGGCGGGCTGGGCAACATCATTCTCGATGTCGAGCCGACGGTAAAGAAGGCCCAGTACGACCGGTCGCGCGTTTTTACGTGGGTGCAGGCGACGCAGATCGGCCTCGACGCGTTCGTCGATAATCGGGAATTAGTTGGTTTTGCGACCGAACTTGGGACGGGCAAATCGCTCGGCGGTGTTCAGCTTTCAATCTACCCGAACGGCGGAACAGTGGGCAGTGGTCAGTCGTCAGTGGTCAGTGAAGAGAAAAGTTGGCTCGATTCCGCGTGGGAATGGATCGCCGGGACGGGCGGGCCGAGCGCGGACGACATCGAATCTTTCGACCCGGACGGAACGGAGGTCGAAAGCGAGCCGGTCGAGCCGGCCCAGTCCAATTCGACCGGTGCGAACGGCGTTTTGCGCCTTCCGCTGCCCGAT
>CADEEU010000202.1 GCA_902826385.1 uncultured Acidobacteriota bacterium
ATTTTTTGCGCTTTCGCTCAAGCCCATCTACATTGACCGCGACAGGCGTTCCGGTCCATGTCAGCAACGGGATAAATGGCGAGTTAGCCGCGTTGCACACAAGAACGGCGTCGAAGCGTTTGTTCATCGAATTCACGGCGGAGAAAACCGTGTGTACGATCGTATCCAGGTATTTGTGTTTGATGGTCGGCAGAATGCGAAGCTTAACACCTTTGTATTCCGTCAATTCGCGGTCGACGTGATGCGACCTGCAATAGACGGTAACGTCGTGTCCGCGATCGACGAGTCGCGTCGACAACTCTTCGGCAAAAGTCTCAAAGCCGCCGTAATTTGCGGGAATGCCCCGCGTACCGAGAATTGCCAAACGCATTTTTTTAGGCCGGTTTTCCAATCCTTCAAGATAGGTTATTGAGGTTTGAGATTCAAGAATGCTCTGCAATACTTATGAGCAACCACGATGATCGACATCCTGATGTCCACCTACAACGGCGCCGAGTTCCTTTCCGCTCAGATCGATTCGATCCTGGCGCAAGACTTCCGTGACTTTCGTCTGGTGATACGAGATGACGGTTCAACCGACGACACTATCGCCTTGCTCCAAAACTACATGGCAAAAGATGCGCGGGTCGTTCTAACCGAAGATGACCGTGGAAACCTCGGGGCCCGGCATTCATTTTTTGAATTGATAGAGAAGTCGAATGCCGGATTCATTATGCTTTCGGACCAAGACGATGTTTGGCTGCCGGACAAAATCTCGCGCACGCTATCGAAAATCGAAGAGATGACGGCGGCAAACGGCATCGAAACCCCATTAGCTGTTTTTACCGACCTGACGGTTGTTAATGCGACTCTGGACATGATCGACAAATCGTTCTGGAATTATCAAAGGCTCGACCCGGACATTTCGCAGGACTGGAAGAAACTGCTTGCTCAAAATGTTGTCGCCGGCTGCACGCTGATGATAAACCGGACCGCAAAATCGGTCGTTCTGCCGTTCTCGATACCGGAGATGATGCATGACCACTGGATCGCCGCTCGTGTTGCACACCACGGGAAAATAGCGTTTCTGGCGGAACCGACCGTGCTTTATCGTCAGCACGGACGCAATGTCGAGGGAGCAAAAAACGTGGGAATTTTGTATTTAGGCTCAAAAGCTTCGGGCATCCTCGGTTCGATTTCCGTCTACCGAAAAGCGGCCGCAACCTTTGGCGACACAACGGCTTACGAGCTTTTAAAGAATAAGGTCCTGCTCAACCTTAAACGTCTTACCTAACCGCCTCGCGTTGCCCTTTTGTCCGATCCGCAAGATAATAAAGGGTATAGATGAAATTTATCTCAGACATCAGATTGCTGCTTTTGGCCCTTTGGCTCGGTGCCGCAGTGTTTTTTATCGCGGTTGCCCAAAGTTCGTTTGCCGTGTTGCCTACGCGCGAGCTTGCCGGTTCGGTCGTCAGCCGGACGTTGATGATACTTAATTTCGGCGGCCTCGGCATCGCCGTTTTGCTGATTTTGACATCGCTGATCATTCGAAAGGAAGCAAGCCGATTTTGGTTGTGGGTAGAGCGATTTCTTCTGCTCCTGGTTGGCGCAGCCTGCGCTGTCGGCCAGTTTGTTATCGCAATCTGGCTGCAGTTTACAAAGGCCCAAATGGGCGGCAAACCGATCGACGAGGTTGCCGCGGACGACCCGCTTCGTATCCAGTTCAACAATCTGCATCAGTATTCCGAATGGGTACTGCTGGCCGGAATGGCGGCGGCGTTGATCGCGTTCTTTATCATTGCCAACCGCCAATGGAACACTGCGGTCGTGACCAAATCATCCGCAACCACCAACGATCCTTTCGATTTTTCAAAAGAGTTTGTTAAAAAGTAACCGTATGGAGATCATCGAAAACCTTTCGGCCTACTCAAACCGCGTCTCGCGTTGGAGTGGCGACGAACGCCTTGCGGGTTATCCGTTTATCGAAAACACGAACGCGCCTTTTACACCGGTGCGGCGTGCTCTTCCGATGCTTAATCTGGCGTTGATCTCAACCGCCGGAGCTTACATCGACGGCACTGAACCCTTCGACATCAATTCGCGTGACGGCGAATCGGGCTTTCACGAAATTCCGGTTGAAGTAGAGGCTGCCGACCTCCGCTACGCTGCAAAAGGCTACGACCCCACGGCGGTCAAACAGGACCGCAATGCGCAAATTCCAGTTGATCGTTTGCTTGAATATCAGGCAAACGCCGTTATCGGCAAATTGAACGATGTTTGGTGGAGCACAAGCAGCTATATCCCGAACGGACAGGTCGTCGCCGAAGAGCTTGCACCGAAACTGTCGGAACGCCTCGCTCGCTATGAAGTAAATGCGGCACTGATTGTTCCGGCATCCCGGTTGTGTCATCAAACGGCGGGTTTGATTGCTCGTCGCATCGAGATGGACGGAATACCGACCATTGTCGTTTCCGTCGAAAAGCTGATGTCAGAAAGAGTCCGCCCGCCGCGCACCGCATACTACGAAGGCAGCCTCGGATCGGTAGTCGGCCCCGCAGACTGGCCCGAATTCCAACGCCGCGTCCTGGACGAGACCTTGCGCAATATGGAAACTTTCGACCAGCCCGGCATTCGTAAACTTGCCGTCGATCTTGAATCGAAAGTCGAAGCCGCGAGAGGCGAACGCTAATCTTTTTAGATAGCCGTCTGCCAGCTTTTTATCCAATCAAGCGGATAGATCAGCATTAGGATATTCAACAGCAGCCCGTCGCGTATCCAAAGCAGCAGGACCAATTCGACGAAAATAAAGAACACGAGCGACTTCCACATTCCCAGTTTCGTCGCGACCCAGAACCCGAATGCACAGGCGATGACATCGCCGACCGAATTCACTATCGAATCACCGAAATAATCCAGCGACGCCGTATTCTCGCGGTATTTTTCGATGATGTAGCTTGAATTCTCAAATACTTCCCACGCCGCCTCGGCCACGATGCCGATAAAAAATCGCCATTCCATGCTCAGCTTTGCGAATAACAAGCCTGTCAGCCAAAAAAACAGAACTCCGTGCAGCACGTGTGTAAAAGTATATGGGTCGAACAGATGCTGAGAAGTGTGGCTGCTGTTCCACGCCTGATGGATATAAATGGCCCAATCACCCGATTTGCACCACCAAATACGGCCCTGCGTCGACAGAACAAATGTCATCACCGCGGTCACGAGGACGCTCGCCGCTAACGGAAAAATAACCGATCTGCTATCCTGCCGTTCGTTCATAAACTTCAATCAGATTTTCGTCCGAATCGCCGCGTTTATCAAGACGTTCCATAACTATTAACTATCAACTTACAAACTATCAACTGAATTTAACGAACATAACCTGGCCGACTGCAAGCCTAATCCTTTCAATTAGTTTGATAGTTGATAGTTGAATAGTTGATAGTCTTAATTTCGTGCATCAGGAATTTGCAAGATGGATAGAAGCAGTAACCTGAAAATCGTAAAGGCCCGTACCGAGCCGTGGGACATCGTCATTATCGGCGGCGGGGCGACCGGTTCCGGGTGTGCATTGGATGCGGCTTCGCGTGGATACTCAACCCTCTTGGTTGAGCAGCACGATTTCGGCAAAGGCACATCCAGCCGCTCGACCAAACTAATCCACGGCGGCGTTCGGTATCTTCGTCAGGGAAATATTTCGCTCGTCCGCGAAGCGTTGCGCGAACGCTCAATTCTGCTAAAAAATGCACCGCACGTCGTCCGCAAACAGGCGTTCGTCATTCCCTGCTACAGCCTTTGGCAAAAAGTGTTTTACGGTTTTGGCATGAAGGTGTATGACCTGCTTGCAGGTCGGCACAACATCGGAGCATCCCGCATCATTTCCCGTGAAGAAACGCTTCGACACCTGCCGAACTTGAAAGAGCAAAACTTAAGCGGCGGCGTGCTTTATTATGACGGCCAATTCGACGACACGCGGCTGCTGATCGACATTCTTCGCACTGCAAATGAACGCGGAGCCGTTGTTCTGAACTACGCGAAAGTAGCTGCACTGACAAAAGACGCCGAAGGAAAAATAAACGGGCTCGAATTCGAGGACACTGAAACCGGAGAGAAATTTAGCGTTGCCGCCAAGTGCGTGATCAACGCAACCGGAGCGTTCTCCGATCCTGTCCGAAAAATGTCCGACGCCGGTGCAAAAAATATCATCACCTTTGCCCAGGGCATTCACCTTGTCTTCGACCGCAAATTCCTGCCGTCCGATTCCGCGTTGATGATCCCAAAAACCAGCGACGGCCGCGTACTTTTCTGTATCCCGTGGCATGATCACCTGATGGTCGGCACAACCGATACTGCCGTTGAAACAGCGGAGATCGAGCCTCACGCACTCGAATCCGAGATCGATTTCATTCTCGAAACCGCCGCAGAATACCTGACGGCAAAGCCGGCACGCGACGATATTCTCAGCATTTTTGCCGGCATTCGCCCTCTGGTAAAAAACGCTTCGAACGTAAAAACATCATCACTCTCACGCGGTCACGACCTGTTCGTTGACGCGTCTGGCCTGATCACGATCACCGGCGGCAAATGGACGACGTATCGCCGGATGGCTGAAGATGCTGTGGACAAGGCGGCGGCTATCACAGGAGTGGCTCCGCGAAAATGCGTAACCGAAGACCTGCCGATTACCGGCCCGCCTCACACGGATATTGAGAGTGAAAGGCTGCATCCCGATCTGCCTTATACCCAAGCTGACGTTATGCACGCGGTGCGCTTTGAAATGGCAAGAAAGTTAGAAGATGTGCTAGGCCGAAGGACGCGGGCACTTTTTTTGAACGCTCAGGCAGCGGTCGAAGTATCGCGAAAAGTAGCAGAGATCATGGCCGCAGAACTACGGAAAGACAACGACTGGACAAACACCGAGGTCGCTTCCTTTGAAGATCTTTCTTCTTCTTATTCGCGTCCTTTCGCGTAATTCGCGGGCAAAAATCTCTTTCTCTGCGGCTCGAAGAACCGGTCGTTACCACTCCCGGTCTGACTTGCTTCGCGGGCGAAAAACTCTTATTCCGTCGAAACTACGTCTTCGCCGTGCAATGCCGCATTAAGCGTATGCCAACTCAGGCTCGCGCATTTTACCCTGGCGGGAAATTCGAGCACACCTGCAAATATCTTCAGCTTACCGAGGTCGTTCTCATCCGTTTCAATATCAAGCTCGCCGGTCACCATCTTATGAAATTCATCAAAGATCGCCTCCGCCTCGTGCTTTGTTTTCCCCTTCACAGCCTGCGTCATCATCGACGCCGAAGCCTTCGATATCGCGCAGCCCGAACCTTTGAACGCCACGTCGGTCACCGTCTCGTCATCCAACGAAACATAAACCCGCAACGCATCGCCGCACAACGGATTCTTGCCATCGGCATATTGATCCGCATCCGCAATCTCACGAAAATTTCGCGGATTTTTGTTGTGCTCTAAAATTACTTCTTGATAAAGATCGCTTAATTCTGACATCTGTTAAAGCATCTCAATAAACTCTTCGATCGTCAGGCCGCATTGACCCAAGATCGATCGAAGTGTACCTGTTTTGACCGTTTGGTGGAAAGGCACGCTCGTTCGCAAACTATTTTTTTCAGGATGTAGTGGCTCCCGGTAATGTGATCGATCTCGAATCCTGCTCGTTGGAGGGCTTTGAGGACTTTTGTCGGTTTCAGATCACGCGGCAATTTGCTCATTGTCGATTCTTACACCCACTGGAAACGCCAGTTTGTCCTCGGGAATCGGATCACCATGTTTGATCATGCTGATCAAATAACCTTCGATTGCGTCCTTTGCCATCGCGAATGCTTCATCCAGCGTATCTCCCTGAGTTACCAAGCCGGGCAGTGCGGGGCAAGTAACTAAATACCCACCTGGATCATTGGGTTCGATCAGAATCGTAAAACTATAATCGCCTACCTGTACCGGAGCATGTTCTTTCATATCGATATTTTAACCTAGTAGTGTGTCTTTATCGTTGTTTCCGGTCTCAAGAAAATTTCGCGGGTTCTTGTTGTGCTCTAAAATTACTTCCTGATACAGATCACTTAGTTCTGACATACTTTTCGAAAACCTGCGTTTCTAATTCATTCACATCGAATTCGTTTCTCAACAGGTCCTCTGGGCTCATCTTTAGGTCATCCAACAAATATTTAACCATTTGATGGTATTTAAAGTACTCGTATTTTGATGGATCACCCGGGTTTACCTGCCAAAGCCTGACGCCTTCTTCAAAAGAAAGCGTCGTTTCACCGGCGATATATTCGCAATAACCTTCGTCCTTCCATTTTGGAAGTGAATAATATTTCGCCACACCCAAAAAAGCCTGAATTTGATTGTGCATGGTTTCGTGAGCTACGACCCCGGTCAAAGATCGTTGGTTTGGAAGTCCGTTACTGCGGAAAACAAGATCATTCTCAATGTCCGATTTATTTATTCGGCTGTGACCTAATACAGGGATCGTGCTGCCAAATGAACTACTGTCTAAAGTTAAAAACTTGTAAAGGCCAAAGTTGTCAGCCATGATCAGGTTCTCTGAAAGCTCTTTGTTGTAAATGGGGGATCGCGCGAGTTTCTCGACCGCCCCCTCTAAAACGCGAATCATGTCTTCATTTAAGGGCTGGCGGGAATAGACATTGAAATTCTTATGCGAGATCTGATTTGCAAAAAGTATCTGCGGGAAGATCAAAAGTAAGGCGTAAAGAGCCAACACTCCGATGAGGAGATAGTTAGCGGATTTATATGCCCTGCTTCGCCTGGCAAAAGATCGGTACCTGCGATAAGCATCGGACATCATTGAAAAACCTTGT
>CADEEU010000203.1 GCA_902826385.1 uncultured Acidobacteriota bacterium
GCCGAGGCACGGCTTGAGAATCTTGAAGAGCTTGTGAACGCAGCGGTCGACTACGACCGTTCGCCCGAAGGCGGGCTGCGCGATTTCATTGACCACGCCGCTCTTACCGCGGATACGGACAAGTACGATTCGAATGCCGGCGTCACGTTGATGACCGCTCATTCGGCTAAGGGACTTGAATTTCCGATCGTCTTTATCGTCGGGCTTGAAGACGGCATTTTTCCGCATTCGCGTAGTGTCAACGACGCAAAAGAGCTAGAAGAAGAGCGAAGATTGGCATACGTTGCGATAACACGTGCGGAACAGCTATTGTACGTGACGCATTCGATGCGTCGGCGTGTTTACGGCGAAGAAATGGCGGCCGAGCCCTCGCAATTTTTGAACGAGCTGCCGCTCGAGCTGATCGAAGACCTTTCACGCGGCCCGTCATGGCTTTCATTCGCTCGCGGTTCGACAAATCAGCAAAGCAAATACGCCGTCGCCGCTCTTCGTGGTCACGCTCCCGCACCCGAAAAACCCCGGAACGTTTACTCCGGCAAGACGTATAACAGCGCTGATGCTATTGCTGAGTTTTTCAAAAACAAAGGTGGCGGAGATCGGGTTTCATCGCAGCAGCCAAGCGAACCAAAGCCCCTGTCAGGGTTCGACAAACTTCGCGCAATCGCTTCGGACAAGCCTCGTGAGCCGCGGGTGGAATTGGACGGCGAAGGGCCGATTGCGGCCGGCTCGCACGTTCGCCATTCCAAATACGGCAAGGGACTTGTCCTGCGTCGCGAGGGAACCGGTGATAATGTGAAACTGACGATCAGCTTTCCCGGATTTGGGATGAAGAAGTTGATCGAAAAGTTTGCAAATCTGCAAAAGGCTTGAAGCTCAGCGTCTCTAGGAAGGAGAATGTTTGCTTCTATTTATGAAAACAAGAAACAATATCACGCTGTCGGTCGTCGGTTTCGCACTGCTGATGTCGGTACTCGGGTGCGGCATTATCGGTTCGGACAGGCAGTCGGGAACGGATGCTGGTCGGGAACGATCTACTTCCGACAAGGTCATAGATTCAACAGTCGGCCGGTCGAACATCGGCGTTCCCGAATGCGATGAAGTAGTCGACGCCATCGAAGCCGAGTTGAATAGCAGCGAGGATGATTTTGTCACGAAAGCCGTCAAGGCCACCGTGCTGAATCGCATAAAAGACGGCATTCGCGAAAGCGTTGAACAAAATCCGAACGACACCGTCGAACTTGCGAAAACCTGTAAAGAGTTTAAGCTGCAATTCAACAAATATAAGGCAGAGGAACAAAGCGATAAATCGCAGTAGCTTTGTGCCGATCAGCGAGATCGTTTCAAATGAAAAGCCCGGCGACATAAAGCTCGCCGGGCTTTTTACAATCTAAAAGATCTCTAAACGCTCATTATCTCGTGCTCTTTGTTTTTGGCAAGTTCGTCGATCTTGGCGATGTGAGTATTGGTGAGTTTTTGAACTTCTTCGAGCCCGCGTTTCTCGTCATCTTCGGAAACTTCTTTGTCCTTTAGCATTTTCTTTAAGGCATCGTTCGAGCTATGGCGAATATTTCGTACGGCGACGCGATGTTCTTCGGCGATCTCGTGAATCTGTTTCGCAAACTGCTTACGTCGTTCTTCGTTCAACGCAGGAACGGCCAGCCGAATAACCTTGCCGTCGTTTGAAGGGTTCATGCCGAGGTTTGCGGCGGTTATCGCCTTTTCAACCGCGGCCATCTGAGTGGCGTCCCACGGTTGAACGGTCAAGAGTTGCGGCTCGGGTACGGCGACCGAGGCCATTTGGCTAAGCGGTGTAGGCGTGCCGTAGTAATCAACCATCACCGAATCGAGAATACCGACAGTCGCGCGACCCGTGCGGACGTTCGCGAGCTTTCTCTTAAAGTCTTCAATTACGGCCTCCATCTTAGGCCTCGCCGAACTTGTTACGCTCTCAACGCTCATATGCTCGATAAATTATAGGGATCAAGATCCCGCGGTAGTTGCATTACCGCCGACCGAAACCAGGGTGCCGATGGTCAGATCGCCTTCGACCGCCTTCATGATATTGCCGTTCTGGGTCATGTTAAAGACCATGATCGGCAGGTTGTTGTCCATGCAAAGCGAGATCGCCGAGGCGTCCATTACCTTTAGCTGTTTCTCCAAAACCTCCTGGTAAGAAATTTTTTCGAAACGCTTTGCCGCCGGGTCTTTCATCGGATCGGCGGTATAAATGCCGTCGACTTTCGTCGCTTTAAAAATGACCTCTGCACCTATTTCACAGGCACGCAGGGCCGCGGCAGAGTCTGTAGTGAAATACGGATTACCAGTACCTGCTGCAAAAATAACCACGCGCTTCTTTTCGAGGTGCCTGATCGCTCGTCGCCGTATAAAAGGCTCGGCAAGCTGAGGAATGTCGATGGCAGACATGACACGCGTGAAGACATCCTGTTTCTCAAGCGCATCCTGCAGCACGACGGCATTCATAACGGTTGCCAGCATTCCGATGTAATCCGCAGCTCCGCGATCCATATTTCCCGCCGATTTCGAAACACCGCGAAAGATGTTGCCGCCGCCGACCACGATCGCGACCTCGATGCCGAGGTCATGCACTGCCTTGATCTCACGTGCGACCGACTCCGCAACCGCCGTGTCGATGCCGTAATTCTGACCGCCCATCAGGGCCTCGCCGGAAAGCTTTAGCAGGATGCGTTTGTACATAAAGTCGGAGCGCGGACACTCTTGTCCGCATGAGTGACGCCTCGGCACGAAAACGAGTCTCGTCTTAGGAACGGGCGATGCGGACAAGAGTGTCCGCACTCCGTTAGCCAACCATCGACGCAACTTCCGCGGCGAAGTCGTCCGTCTTTTTCTCGATACCCTCACCCATTTTGTAACGGGTAAAGCGACGGATCGATATGTTTTCCTTGATCGACGCGATCTTTTCGGTCACCAGTTCGCCGATCGTTTTGCTTGGATCTTTGACGAAAGGCTGATCGATCAGAACGTTGTCCTCATAGAACTTATTCAGGCGGCCTTCGATTATTTTGCCGAGAACATCTTCGGGTTTGCCCGCGTTCTTGGGATCGTTCTTAAGCTGCTCCATCAGGATCTCGCGTTCTTTATCCAGTTCGCCCGCCGGAACATCTTCGCGGGTGGCGAATCGCGGATCGGTTGCGGCGATATGCATCGCAACATCTTTTACAAGCTGCTGAAATTCATCGCCGCGTGCAACAAAGTCGCTCTCGCAGTTGATCTCGACCAGTACGCCGACCTTACCGCCCATGTGGATATAAGATCCGACGACGCCTTCGGCTGTAGTGCGACCAGCCTTTTTGCCCGCCGTCGCCATTCCCTTTTTTCTCAATATTTCGATAGCTGCATTTTCGTCGCCGTTTGCCTCGGTCAACGCGTTTTTGCAATCTACCATTCCTGCTCCGGTCTTTTCACGAAGCGATTTAACCAAACCTGCTGTAATCTCTGCCATTTATATTGCTCCAAAATATGTCGGACAAACTTCAGCTTGTCCCTGCTTTCGTTATCGGTCGACAAACTGAAGCTTGTCGGACATTTACAGAAAAACGCAGCCCATTCGTCGTAAACGGAAACGGCTACGCTTTCAAAATTAAGAAATTCCTTTCTAGCTTGCGGATGCTTCCGTAGCGTCTTCTGTTTTTTGCTCGACGACCGCTTCTGGTGCGTCGGCCGCGGGTGCCGCCTCGGTTTCAGCAACTTCCGCAGGTGCGGATTCCGCCGGTGCAACTGCCTGCTCATCCGGATCGGCCGGCGGCGGTAAGCTGTCGCCCGGTTCCGTTCCGTCTTCTTCGGCCGTTGTCACGGCGACGCGGCCTTCTGTTGCAACCTGCTGGCCCTCGAGAATTGCGTCGGCGATGCGGGATGCGAACAGGCGGATCGCTCTCAATGCGTCGTCGTTACCCGGAATGACCTGGTCGATGCCTTCAGGCGAGCAGTTTGTGTCGACGACCGCAACGATCGGGATTCCCAGACGGTTCGCCTCTTTGACCGCAATGTCTTCCTTCCGTACATCGATAATAAAGAGCATGTCGGGGTGGCCGCCCATGTCTTTAATACCGGCAAGGTTACGCATCAGGCCTTCGTGCTCGCGGTCTAGTTTCAGGCGCTCTTTTTTCGTGAGCTTCTCCATCCGGCCGTCCTCGCGCATCGTTTCGATCTCTTTGAGTTTGGTGATGGATTTCTTTACCGTCTCGTAATTCGTCAAAAGGCCGCCGAGCCAGCGGTTATTGATGTAATACTGCCCGCAGCGTTCGGCTTCTTCCTTAATGGCGTCCTGGGCCTGACGTTTGGTGCCGACAAACAGGACCTTTTGATTGGGCCGCTCGGTCAGCGATTCGGTGACGTAGTTCAGAGCGTCGCGGAAAAGCTTCTGCGTTTTCTGGAGGTCGATAATGTAAATACCGTTGCGCTCGCCGAAGATATATTCCTTCATCTTCGGGTTCCAACGTCGAACCTGGTGACCAAAGTGAACTCCTGCTTCGAGGAGCTCTTTCATCGTAACTGTAGCCAAAACTTTATCTCCTTGGTTTCTGTACTCAGCGACGCCGTAATGTAACCAAGGGCGTCGCTAATGGATTAGGGCTCAGAGTGCGCGATTTATCGCGTACATTCAGGCCATTAGGCCAGTACGCGATAAATCGCGCACTCTGAACAGGTTATCTCTTCGAGAACTGGAAGCGTGCTCGGGCACCCTTCTGACCGTATTTCTTACGCTCTTTCTGCCGCGGATCGCGTGTGACCAATCCTGCCTTCTTCAAGGTCGGGCGAAGGTCGGCGTTATATTCCATTAACGCACGCGTGATGCCGTGGCGGACCGCACCAGCCTGACCCGCCGAACCACCGCCGTCGACGTTCACAAGAATGTCGAACTTTCCAGTCGTTTCCGTCAGGTTCAAAGGCTGACGAATTATCATCTGCAGTGCCTGATTCGGAAAGTAGGTCTCGAATTCGCGTTTGTTAACGATGATCGCGCCTGTTCCTGGGCGAAGATAAACGCGTGCGGTCGAGGTTTTTCTGCGGCCGGTGCCGTAATACTGAATTTCTGCCATAAATCTAATGGATCTTTGATTTCGAAAGTCGAAGATCAAAGGTCAAATACCGTCTATTTCGTTGCTATTTCCAATGCTTCCGGCTTCTGCGCTGTGTGACGATGGTCGCTGCCCGAGTAAACCTTCAGTTTCTTTGCCATTGCCTTGCCGAGCTTCGTTTTCGGCAGCATTCCCTTAACGGCAAGTTCGATCACCTTTTCAGGCTTCTTTTCGAACATTTCCTTTACCGAGGTTTCGCGAAGGCCGCCCGGATAAAGCGTGTGGCGATAATAAACCTTCTGATCGTTCTTCGAGCCCTTGAAAACGGCCTTGCTCGCATTGATGACGACGCAGTGATCGCCCATGTCCATAAAAGGCGTCCACGCCGGATTGTTCTTGCCGGAGATTATCCGCGCAACTTCCGTCGCCAAACGGCCTACGGTCTTGCCTTCCGCATCGACTACGAACCACTTGCGGCCGTCCGCCAAACCCTTTCCGCTCGGAAAATAAGTACTCATATCTACCTACACTACTAGCTACTCTTCGCAAAAAGCGAACTGACAGAGTATCGAAAAGCTCTGTTAAGGTCAAGCAGGGCAGTAGATTATTACGTTGGAGATGTCGAGGCCAGGTATTGACACCGGTGCTACTATTTTCTCACGATGCGACAAGATACAGGCAGGGTTGACGTCGGACACGGAAGGTTTCCATACATCGCGGTCGGAATAGCCGTGGTCGTGATGGCAGTCGTCATCATTCTGGCAGCATATGCGGGAAGCTCCGGATTCGGCGCGGAGGTAAAGCCTACGCAGGATCTGGAGGCCGTTATCAACGACCATCTCGCGAGAACTTCGGCCAGATTTTCGCAGCGGAAGGTCTACTATAACTGCGCGTCGTTCACCGAATCCACGTTCTCATCCGACCAGCACCTCGCTGTTGCGATCGAACAGGGGAATTGGCGTCCCGGAGTTCAACAATCTACGATAAAAGGCAATCTCGAGATTCTGAAAGCCAAGAAGACCGGCGATACACCTTGGCAGATATCGTCTGTTTCAGTGCCGGATGCCAAGTTTGATCCATCGGCCAAGCAATCGGACGACCCGACACACCCATGTAACCTTTTTTAATTGTTTCTAGGCAGATTTTCCAGCGTTGCATCGAGGGTGACACTGCTTCCTGCCGCAATGGACATTGTTCGCTCCCAAGTAACGAATCCCGCCTTTTTGACGAGAACTTTTCTATCGCCCGGCTTTAATTGGATGGTCGACGGTGTGCTTCCGACGAAAACTCCGTCGACTTCGATCTCGGCGCCTTCGGGTGTGGATTTAACCAAAACGCTCGTCGTATCGTCTGCTGACTGAGTTTTATCACCCTCAAACTTTGCTCGATCAAGAGCGAAGTCGCCATTGACGTAAGCGGTTACTTCCGTTCCCTTTGCGATGTTTATGTTCTTGCCCTTGACGAAGAGAAAAAGCGGAGCCGCGGGAAAGAATAGAATACCCGCCGCGACCAGCCCGGTCGTCATGGTTCCGGTGCGATTGTCACCCTTTTGTTCTTTGATCGCCCTAAGGTTGATCTTGTCGCCCGTGGTCAGCCGTACGTAGTCGATATTTATGTCGAGCTTGCCGCCGCGGCCGAGCCGGCCGGCAGGTTTGGCCCGCGTGACCGTCGCGATCGCCGAAGATTGTTTGGGGATCACGATAAGATCGCCGGCTTTAATGTCGTCCAACACGTCGAAATCGACGTTCTCTCCGG
>CADEEU010000204.1 GCA_902826385.1 uncultured Acidobacteriota bacterium
AACAAGATCATCTTTTCGATGGTCAAGGTCAGCAAGTTTTACGACAAGAAGCCTGTCCTCAAGGACATCTATCTTTCATTTTTCTACGGAGCCAAGATCGGCGTGCTCGGATTGAACGGGTCCGGCAAGTCGAGCTTACTGCGGATCATCGCCGGAACCGATAAAGAATTCAACGGCGAGGTCGTTTTTTCTAAGGGCTATTCGGTCGGCTACCTTGAGCAGGAGCCGAAGCTGGACGAATCGAAGACCGTTCAGCAGATAGTCGAAGAAGCCGTGCAATCTACCGTCGATCTGCTCAAGGAATATGAAGAAATAAACGCCAGGTTTGCCGAGCCGATGGACGATGACGCGATGAACGCGCTCATCGAGCGGCAAGGCCAGGTTCAGGAAAAGCTGGATGCGGCCGATGCGTGGGACCTCGATTCACGGCTTGAAATGGCGATGGATGCCCTTCGCTGTCCGCCCGCGGACACGCCGATAAAAAATTTGTCGGGTGGTGAAAAGCGCCGGGTTGCATTGTGCCGTTTGCTGCTGCAAAAACCGGAT
The DNA here is from genome assembly GCA_902826385.1 of uncultured Acidobacteriota bacterium. Classification (GTDB taxonomy): domain Bacteria; phylum Acidobacteriota; class Blastocatellia; order Pyrinomonadales; family Pyrinomonadaceae; genus OLB17. The sequence goes on from CADEEU010000204.1 coordinate 547, forward strand.
ATCCTGCTGCTCGACGAGCCGACCAACCACCTCGACGCCGAGACCGTAAGCTGGCTGGAACAGCACCTGCAAAAATACGAAGGCACCATCATTGCGGTTACGCATGACCGCTATTTCCTCGACAACATTGCCGGTTGGATACTCGAACTCGACCGCGGCGAGGGCATTCCTTATCAGGGAAATTATTCGTCGTGGCTTGAGCAAAAACAGGCGCGACTTGCTCAGGAACAGAAGACCGAAGACAAGCGGCAGAAAACCTTGGAGCGTGAACTTGAGTGGATACGGATGTCGCCAAAAGGCCGCCACGCAAAATCGAAGGCGCGTATCAACGATTATGAAAAGCTGGTCGCGACCGAATCCGAAAAGCGCGGCGAGGAGCTTGAGATCTTTATCCCGCCAGGCGAACGACTCGGTGACACGGTGATCGAAGCTCATGGCGTTTCGAAATCCTATGGCGACAAGCTGCTGTTCGAGGACATGGAATTCGCACTGCCGCCCGGCGGCATCGTCGGCGTGATCGGTCCGAACGGAGCCGGTAAAACGACGCTGTTCCGTTTGATCACCGAACAGGAGAAGGCCGACAACGGCGAATTTAAGGTCGGCCCGACGGTCAAGCTTGGTTATGTCGATCAATCGCGCGACAGCCTGGCCGATGACAAGACGGTTTGGGACGAGATCAGCGGCGGCCTCGACGTAATAAACCTGGGCAAGCGGGAAGTGAACTCGCGGGCTTATGTTTCACGATTCAATTTTTCGGGCAGCGACCAGCAGAAACGCGTCGGCCAGCTTTCGGGCGGCGAACGAAATCGCGTGCACCTCGCCAAGATGCTCAAGTCAGGCGCGAATGTCATTCTTTTGGACGAGCCGACAAACGACCTCGACGTAAATACAATGCGAGCGCTCGAGGAAGCACTGGAAAATTTTGCCGGTTGCGCGGTTGTCATCAGCCATGACCGCTGGTTCCTCGACCGCATTGCGACCCACATTCTGGCGTTCGAAGGCGACAGCCATGTCGAATATTTCGACGGCAATTACAGCGAGTACGAAGAAGATAGGAAACGCCGCCTCGGCCACGACGCCGATCAGCCGCACCGTATCAAGTATCGCAGTCTTACCCGTGCCTAAGAATTAGCGCAAAATCGACCGATGGCGAAAACCGCAAAACTTCGTCGCAGGCCAAGGCCGATCAGGACCGACAGACAGCGGGCCGCCGGGCTGCTCTCTGTCTTTGCTCTTTTTGTCGTCGGTTTTGCGGCAATAGTTTGGTTTCTCGGTGCGGAAGGAATTAAGGATCTAGCCCCGACGCTAAGCGGTCTTTTGATGGCGATGCTGGGTGTGGGCATTACGGTTTTGGTGACGACGTTCTCGTTCGTGTTTGTCGCTCTATCGCTCGTGTCGGTCCAGTTCTCTCCGCGCGTCGTCCGGCATTTTTGGCACGCCGACCGTTTTCGGGCGATCTTTCTCTGGACGTTCATTGCGATCTTCGGTTTCTGCTTTGTAGGCATTTTCGTCGCGTCGCCGATGCTTCATTTGGCGGCGCTTACGCTTTCGGCTTACGCGGTTTTTGTGATGTTTCCGGTTTTTCTCGGTTACCTGGCGGACAACCTGAACGCCGCCAGCGTCACGCACAACATCGCGAATCTTACGCTTAGCGAGATCGCACGCGATTACGGCCCGCTCGATTTTTCGATCCAGGAAACGGAAACCGATTGCCTCACCATCTTCTCTGAAAAGTGCGGATTCATGGAGCGGGTGGACACGGAACGTCTTACGGCGGTGTTTTCAAATGTGCGGGCGAGATCACCGGAAGCGACGATCAGGTCGACGAACTATCTCGGAAGTTTTGTCGAGGTCGGTTCGCCGCTTGCCATGATCGAACCGCGTGTCGATATCGACAGCCGGACCGAAAGCGAGATCCGCAACTGCTTTTCGCTGCACAAATTCCGCAGTATCGACCAGGACATCGAGTACGGAATTCGCCAGCTTGCCGACATCGGCATCAAGGCAATTTCGCCTGCGATCAACGATCCGACGACCTGCGTGAATTGCATTCATTACCTCGGCGTGATAATCAAAGAGTTGGCCGGGCGCGAGTCACGGTCGATCAAATCCCTCAAACTAGAGAAACACGGCATCCTCATAAAAGAGCCGAGTTTCGAACAATACATCGACGATGCGTTCGATCAGATCTACCAGTTCGGCAGAAAAGATCATGTCATCGTTAAGAGTATAGTCAGCGTTTTAGCTGAAATTATGTCGTCCGTCGGCGATCCTGAACGTGCCGCGGTCGTCGTGCGTGAGATAGAAGAAATGGAGCTGACGGCGCTTTACACCGAGCACGCACAGCCGATGTTTCCTTTGATCGAAAACCGTAACTACGTACGCAATGCTCTTGCAAGATTTTATCGCGTGGCGGGCGAAAAGTTTGAAGCTTTCGACATGTCCGACAAAGCCGCCGGATGTCGACGTTCGGCGGAATCGATCAACGGCAGTCTGGGTGTTTGATCCGTTACTCTTTCCCGACCTCAACTAAACGAGCCATGAAAATCAATTCAAAAGATATAGCCGCTGTTTTTGCTATTGCAATTCTTTTGTTTGCCGCGTCCTGCGACAGCGGAGTGGATGCGTCAAAAAGCGACATGGAACCGGTCGCGGCAACAAGCCCGGCCGAACCGCCGCGCGGATTTCAGGAAGTAAGTCCCGCGTCGTCGCCCGCCTTTCCCGATCTGCAATCGGAGCTGCTGGACACGCGGGGAAAAACGACTTCGTCACCGCTCGGTACGTTCGATTTTAAGAATTTCACTTACCCACTGCCGCGCGGCTGGCAGCATCGCGACAGTGATGAGATCGTGCTTGCGAACGGCAAGCTCGAGCCGAAGCTTCAGGACATTTCGGACGAAATGTCACCCGAAGAAAAAGCGGAACGCCGGGCCGAAAGCCGCATCGGCATGTCGTATGTCACGACGAAATATCTGGATGCGAACTACGACGGTTCAGACGATGCGGTCGTTATCTTAAAGATCGAAACCGGCGGCGCGGCAATCCCACAGCTTGTCTATATCTATGAATGGAAAGACGCCGCTCCTTTGCTGCTTTGGAATTTTCGAACGGGCGACCGGGCGGACGGCGGTCTTAAGGACATTCGCGCGGAGAACGGGGAACTGGTCGTCGAGCTTTTCGGCCAGGACCGTTTTTTACTCGGCCAGACCGAAACGGGGAAGATAACGGGCGACGAAGAACAACTTTGCTGCCCGACTTTTTTTACCCGCACTTTCTACAAATGGAACGGCCGCAATTTTCTGATGCAGCGAAAACGCCTGACGTATAAAACCGCTGATCCATCTCTGCCGCCAATCGAAAATCTCGGTGACATAATGAACGATCCTGTAAAGGCCAAGAAGTTCCTCGAACTGCAGAATAAATAATCGCGGGTTGCCTTTCGCGAGATAGACCAATCTTACAGTTCCTACTTACTTTGTAGCACAAAGTACTTGACATCACATAATACTTGACTTATTCTTGCCGTCATATGGCAAAGATTCAGCCTATCCGCCAAGCCGAAGCCCAGGACAACGAACCCATTGCGTTAAGCGACCGCGCCATCGACAACCTGCGGTTTATCCGCGAGACGATGGAGCGCTCGACTCATTTTACGGCCGTTCCGGGTTACGGCGGCATGTTGATGGGCGTAACGGCGACGGTTGCGGCTTACATCGCGGCACAGCAGATCTATTTGCGGAATTGGCTGATCGTGTGGATAACCGAGGCTTTCCTTGCGTTTGCGATCGGCCTTTTGGCGATGTGGCAGAAATCGAAGATCGCCGGCGAGTCGATGTTTTCCGCCCCGGCCCGCAAGTTTGCGTTCGGTTTCGTGCCGCCGCTTATGGCGGGCATAGCGATCACGCTCGGGCTATGGCGTTACGAGCAATACGAGATGATGCCGCCGATCTGGATGCTGCTTTACGGTGCGGCGGTCGTAACGGGCGGAGCATTTTCGGTAAAGATCGTGCCGGTTATGGGCTGGTTTTTTATGGCAATGGGCGCGGCGGCATTTTTGCTGCCCGCCGCCTATGGGAACTATTTGATGGGCGCAAGTTTCGGCCTGACGCACATCGTGTTTGGGGCGATCATCGCCAGGCGTTACGGAGGTTAGGAATTTAGCCCGCGAAACACGCGAAAGGACGCGAAATAAAAGGAATGAGTTTTTCGCGTGATTCACATGCTCCCCGGGCAAAAAAGTCTCAACGATTTGACGCAATTATGACGACACAGAATAAAAGACTAATCGGTATCCTGATCGCGGTTGCGTTTCTTCTATTCGTCCCGTTTGCGGCGATGCGGTTTACCGACGAAGTGAAATGGAGCTCATTCGACTTCATTGTTGCAGGTCTACTGCTTTTGGGGACCGGGCTGGCATGTGAGTTCGCGCTTCGTGTGATCAGGAAACCTCAGCACCGAATCGCCGTCTGTGCGGCGATCCTGGCCGCGCTCGTTCTGGTTTGGATCGAACTTGCGGTAGGCCTTTTCGGGACGCCATTTGCGGGAAGCTGAAGATTTAAGGTAACGACATGTCTAAGAAGAATCTGGCATTAAAACATGAGAACGGAGCAGGTGGCCTGCCGCGGATTTTGCGGGTTGAAAAGGCGGCCGAGACGGTTTCGGGCGAACTCGACAAAGTCATTCACGAGCGGATGCGCCTGGGCATCATCAGCGCCCTTGCGGCGAATGAAAAGCTCAGCTTTTCAGACCTGAAAAATCTGCTCAACACCACCGACGGCAACATCAGCGTCCACGCCCGAAAACTCGAAGACGCCGGCTATGTCACGATGAAAAAATCCTTTTCCGGTCGCATGCCGCTGACCGAATACTCGATCACAAAAGACGGCCGCAAGGCACTGGAACGGTATCTCGATCACATGGAAGCGCTGATCAAGGCGATGAAGGGAGGCTTCGGCAAATAAAATGGGGCGGATTGTAAAGAATCCTTTAACGTATTGGCTGGTTCACATCGCGCTCATCGGGCCGCTGGTTGTTCTGTGGGCCGGTGTTGCGTATTGGTTTGGCTTCAGTTCCGGCGTGCTTCTGCGGTTCGTTTTTCCGCCGATGGCGGTGCCTATGTTCCTGATGATCTTTCCGGTCGCCGCATTCGTTTGGACGATGGTCCATTTCGCGAGGACGCCGCGTGATTGGCAGCTTACTCGTGCGGCTGACGTTCTGGTGTGCGTTTTTATTTTGTTTTCGCTTTTGATAATTGCCGGTCAGGTCGCGGGACAATGACGAAACTTTCCGGACTGCTCCGTAGATTAAGGAACAAAAGGACCTGAACGGCGTCAAATAAACAGGCTGCAAAATTATTGATAATGAGGTGCGAGATGCAAAGTCTTAAACTGGCGGAATATGAAGAGTTGACCGAGGCTGACGTACTTGAGACCTGGCTTCCCGCGGGTTTCTTTGGCCGCCATTTTGATCTGCAGCCGACCGCCAGGCAACAGAGATTCGACTGGTCTTTTGGGGTTATTCTGCCGACAATCTGTGTCGCAGCGGACCCGATAGTGTTTAACTCATTTGCCGGGGTCGAAGATGCCCTTCTTGGCCGTTACAGCATATTTGCATATATTCTCAGCTCGGTTTCGATCATGTCGATGGCGGCGTGGCTGCTTTGGGGACATCGGCTTGGCGACCTTCGGCCTTATATCGGCGGGCTGTTTCTGGCCGGATCGGTCATATCACTGATCGTCGGCGTGATCCTTTTGCCTTTCAGCCTGATCGGGATGTTTATGCTGATCGGCTTTTTGGGATTTACGCCGCTGTTTTCAAGCTTCGTTTATCTACGCAACGGACTTCGGGCGATAAAAGGCGCCAGACTCGACCTGCCTCGCGAAGTGGTGTACCGGGCCGCTATTTTGGCGGCGCTTTACAGCTTGATAGTTCCATTCGTTCTTAACTTTTAACTTCTCACGGTGATTGATATGACTGACAGAACCAAAACCGGCCTTGAAATTCTTCAGGCGTCATTGATAGTGGGCATCCTGGGCAATGTGTTGCTTCGCGAACCGCCGTGGGGATCGAGTGCTTTTCTTTTTGTAACGGCATTTGTTGCGGCTTTGGGGATGATCGTCGTGCGCCGTCGGCCGGAGCTTTTGACGGGACAGAACATTGCGCTTGCCGGTGCGATGGTATTTTTGTCTTCAATGTTGCTGTGGCGCGAGTCAATCGAACTTAAAACGATCGACATCTTCGAGATCA
>CADEEU010000205.1 GCA_902826385.1 uncultured Acidobacteriota bacterium
GATTGTAGGTAGGTGCCCATCGCGCCGTCGAAAACGACGACTTTTTCTTTCAATAGTTCGAGAAAATTGCTCATCTAGATTAAATGCAGGAATTCCAACGTTTAGTCTTTCCCTATCGGGTAAATTGTTATCTCAATTGTCGCACCAAGACCAGCAACACGTGCGACCGTTTCCTTTGACAACCTTGCCGAAAATGTCTTGCTGGAATTTCCACTTTCGAAGCCCATATCAAATTCTCGCTTCTTGCAGCTATTCCACGTATTTCTAACTTCGCAGGGAAGCTTTTCAATCAAGTCACAGAAGGCCGAAATAGTTATCTCGGGCTCACCGAATGCTCCGGATTCGACACTGTGGAGCGCAATCGAAACAAAGTCGTTACCGTTTTCAAGTCGATCGTGACATTGAACATTTATGTCCACGCCGAGGGCATCAATCAGCAGCCGTAAATCGTCCTTACACTCGATTTCTAAATCAACGTTGGCAAAATGGACGTCTTGTTTCACTACTTCCTTAACTCTTACATTTAGCGACGACAAAAAACTCCGTGCCGCAAAGCACAGAGTTTTCTTCAAAATATTCAATTGAACTCTTAGCTTTTAGCGATTTTTATCGTGGTCGCAAGTCGCCCTAACTCACCACGTTATCTAGCTTAAGTTTAACCGCGACGGCACAAACCGTCAACCTTGGCAGCCGCGACGCGGCCACCATACATGGGCCTAGCTTTTCGACATCGATTAAGAAATTTTGCCCGCGAATTACGCGAATGGACGCGAAAAATAAGAAGTTATTCTTAAATTTCACTTATTTCCCTGGTTCAGCACGCAAATCAACGATTATTTCTTAGTAATGTAGTTGAAAGCCATCGAAGCGATGTCGTCCATTGCGCTGCCGTCGCGGTCGCTGTCAAGCATGCTTGAGGCCATGTCCATCATTGGGTTTCCTGATGACGGAGCGGCCGCGGCCTGCTGTCCGCCGCCGAGCAGCCCGCCAAGCAGTCCGCCAAGACCGTCGGCACCGACATTTTGTTGCTGCTTCTGTTGGCCGAGATAGCTCATCACGATCGGAGCAAGCATCATAAGTATTTGAGCCACCTGGCCCATACCCAGACCGCTTTTGTTGCTGACTTCCTGGGCGACCTGACCCTGATTGTTGCCAAAAATATGGCCCAGAATTCCGCCGGCATCGGCCTGTCGCGGCGGCGGGGCTTGTTGTTGCTGGCCGCCGAATATCAAACTGCCGAGGCCGCCGAGATTGCCAAGGATACCGCCATCACTATGGTCCTGGTCCAACGCGTTGTTCAGGCTTTCGGCCCCTTGCGCGCTTGAAGCATTGTTTGCCAAACCGCCCAGGATCATTGGCAGTGCGGCCTGGATTGCAGTATTAACCATCGACGGCTCGGCACCGACGTTTTGGCTGATCTGGTCAACGGCTTCCGTTCCCTGCTGTGGGCCGAGCAGGTCTTGTAGTGAAAACATATATTTTCTCCTTTTTGATGGTTTTGGAACTGTGCAATGATACTAACAGACTCCGACTTGTCCAACAACGATTCTCCGATGCAAAAACGCCGCGGTTTCTTTCTCCTGGCAATTATTGCTTTTCTACTCGCTGCCGCAATCATTTCGGTGCTGGCAGTAATTTATTTCGATGTCTGGAGACCCTTTGGCCCATCGGCAAAACCCCTCACAACCGTTACTACAGTCGGTGGATTAAATGGTGAGTTCGGAGAGCCCTTCGGGATTGCTGTAAAGTCAGGCGAGATTTACGTTTCGGACGGGCTGAACAACAAGATCTGGAGGCTATCGGCCGGTCAGGAACCGAGAGAATATGCGTCGGGCCTGAACACGCCGTCGGCGCTGGCGTTCGACAAAAAGGGCGATCTTTTTGTAGCGGATACCGGTTCACACTCTATCAAAAAGGTGGACAGTGCAGGCACTGTCTCGATAGTCGCGGGTGCTGAGGGCCAGATAGGCGATCTGGATGGCGAAGGGACTTCGGCCCGGTTCAATGCACCGGTCGGACTTGCAGTCGCCGACGATGGCTCGATCATCGTTGCTGACACATACAACGACAAGATCAAACGCATAAAAAACGGAGTCGTGACCACCATCGCCGGTTCGACGCGAGGTTTTGCGGACGGTCTTTCCGTTAAGGCGAAATTCGATACTCCTTGCGCCGTTTTGGCTTGGAGGGACGGGAGCGTTCTCGTCGCAGACACGCTGAATTCGCGTCTCAGGATGGTCGACGCCGCGGGAAACGTATCTACCGTTGCGGGCAGCGGCAATGCCGAGGTTATGGACGGATTGATGCGGCAAGCTTCATTTTATCGGCCAACGGCACTTGTGTCCGCATTTGACGGCAGCCTGTTCATTGCCGACGGCAATGCCCTTCGAACGATCTCAAATCGAGTTCTGCCCGTCGTGGAAACCGTCTCCGACTATCGTCGCGGATTTAGCGACGGCCCGCTAAAAACCGTAAGATTTAATCGAATCTCCGGCCTTGCGATCAATGAAAGCGGTGAGATAATAGCCGCCGACAGCGACAACGCATCAGTCAGGAAGATCGGCTATTCATCTACTGAAAAGAAGGCCGAATCAAGTCGTATCGTCCGTTCGAAGCAAACCGACCCTGCCGAATTCAAAACGCGCCACTTAGGCCGCTGGCCGTACGATCCGCCCGACGTAACGCGCGACATTGCAGGCACATTGGGCGAAATACGCGGCGAAATCATCGATGAAACTTCTCAAGCGTGGTTTCACAACGGCCTCGACATCGCCGGCGGTTATGGTGAAAAAGCGCGGTTTATTCGAAATGAGAAAGTTTTAAACCCTTCGTCCGCAGATAACTTCGGCAATCTTCGCGAGCTGCTCCGTATGCCGACAATCGGCTACATTCACATCCGTCTTGGACGCGATTCAGTTGACAAACCTCTTGGCGATGCTCGCTTTCAATTCGATCCCGGAATCACAGGTGTCCGCGTCCGCCGCGGCGCAGAATTTAAGGCAGGCGAGGTAATCGGGACGCTCAATGCGATGAACCATGTTCATATGATCGCCGGACCGAGCGGTGACGAGATGAACGCGCTCGACGCGCTAATACTTCCCGGCGTGACGGACGGCGTTGCTCCCACGATCGAAGAAATCGATTTGTTCGACCAAAACTGGCTGCCGATTGAAACCGAAAACGCGTCCAAACGTATAAACCTGGCAGGAAACACAAGAATTGTCGTACGGGCGTTCGACCGCATGGACGGTAATCCGGAACGCAGGCGTTTGGGTGTGTTTCGCCTCGGGTACCAGGTTTTGAACCGCGATCATTCAGCTCTGACCGATGTAAATTGGAATATAAGTTTTGACCGAAACCCTTCGCCTGAAGCCGTCAAGTTTGCATATGCGCCGGGCAGCAAGTCGGGTGCGACGGGCGAAACGATTTTCCGCTATATTGTTACTAACAGAGTTAGCGGCGCAACTTTCAGCGACGGGTTCCTGGATGTTTCGCAGTACAAAGCCGGTCAGTACACCGTCCGCGTATTCGCGGCAGATTATTTCGGCAATACGACATCTAAAGACATTAATTTCGAGGTAGCAGAATGAAACGTGTAGTTGTTTGGATTATCTTGATCGCATTTCTTCTTTCGGGCCTGGCCGTTCTTGTAAACGCGGCCGATCCGGTTCCCAAAGCGCCGCCCGCCCCGAAATTCACCGAGGCAGAACGCCGCGCCGAACTAGCCCGCCGCCGTGCCGCCGTCGCTTTAAAGATGGCGGACAACAGCGTAATGGTACTGTTCAGCGCCGAGCCAAAGCTGTACACGAATGATGTCGATTACGTTTATCGGCAGGAGAATAATCTTTATTATCTGACCGCCTTAAAGCAGGATGGAGCGACGCTTGTTATCTCAAAAAGCGGTGGTAAAGTTACGGAAACGCTGTTCTTACCAAAGCGCGTACCATTGCGAGAGGCTTGGGAAGGAAAGATGTATTCCCGAGAGCAGGCTACCCAAATATCGGGGCTTACACGCATTGTTGACGCGTCTGAAAAAGACGCGATGATTCAAGCGGTCAAAAATCGTGGAACGTTTACTTCGAAAGATTCTTCGATCACCATCAGCGGAGCTCCAACCTTGTACCTGCTGCTGCCCGAAGACAAGCCAAATCAGCCTGACGAGAACGGGCACCGCGAATTTCGCGTTGAAAATCAATTCTCAAAAGAGCTGACCGAATACAAGGTTGAAAACGCGCAGCCGATATTTGCCGAGCTGCGTCACATCAAATCGCCTTACGAGCTAAAACTGCTGCAGCACGCGATCGACATCACGACCGAGGCCCAGATGCGGTCAATGGCGATGGTCGGCCGTGCTACCTGGGAATTCGAGGTCCACGCCGAGGTCGAATATACCTTCCGCCGCCGCAACGCCGATTTTTGGGGCTATCCTTCCATTGTCGGCTGCGGAGCGAATGCGACCACACTGCACTACGTTGAATCACAAAGCCCGGTCAATAAAGGCGAACTTTTGCTGATGGACGTCGGTGCCGAGTACGAACACTACACTGCCGACGTTACTCGTACGTTTCCTGTAAACGGCAAATTTTCCAAAGAACAGGCCGAAATTTATCAGATCGTATACGACGCACAGGAAGCCGTGGCTAGAGCTACAAAACCGGGCGTTTCTTTTTCTGCGCTGACCGTAATCGCTCAAAACACGATCGCCGAAGGCCTTTCGCATCTCGGTTTGATCACGGATTACAGACCGGCAGCGAGCCCACAGGAAGCGATGATGCCGCGTTCGCGACAGGTACGCTTTTGGTTCATTCACGGCCTCGGCCATTGGCTGGGAATGAATGTGCACGATGTCGGCGATTACCAAAAGCCGCTGAAACCGGGAATGGTGTTCACCAACGAACCGGGCATCTATATCCGCGAGAACGCCCTAGACAACCTTCCGGATACGCCTGACGCCAAGGCGTTTAAGGAAAAGGTCCGCCCGGTTTTTGAAAGATACAAAAACATCGGCGTCCGAATCGAAGACGACATGCTCGTCACCGAAACCGGGGTCGAATGGATGACCGGCAAGCTGCCCCGTAAGATCAGCGACATCGAAGCCTTCATGGCCAAGGCGTCTAAAGAATTCGTCTGGACCGCGACAAATGCCCGGCCATCGTCATCGATCTTCGCCGGTTGGCCGACCGAGTATCGAACCCAAATGCACGTTCACTGACTTCGTCGCAGACTGTCAACGACTAGTCATCCACTGATTTGAATGTAAATGCTATTCCTTCAAATCAGTGGATAGTTTTTAAGTTGATAGTTGATGGTTATTCTGGGCATAATCGCCTCACGACAATCGATGCTTCCCCTTGTAATCGTAAATCCTAAGTCAGCCGGTGGTTCGACGCGAGATAACTGGTCGGCGATCGCTAGCGACATTCGTACCCATTTCGGTGCGTTTCAAGTTGCGTTTACGAAAGCCGCAGGTGACGGGGCTAATATTGCCTGGACTGCGGCTGAAGCCGGGCGTCAATTTATTATCGCGTGCGGCGGCGACGGAACGATAAACGAGGTTGCGAACGGAATATTGGAAAGCGGCGTTGATGTCGAGTTCGGCGTCCTGCCTTCCGGTACAGGCGGAGATTTCCGCCGAAGTCTCGGCCTGCCGCAATCGACGCGTGAAGCGGCTCGGACGTTGCGTAATGGCAAGACGAGGTTGATCGATGTCGGGCGAATTACTTTCCAAAGCCACACAGGCAAAAAAGTGTCCCGGTATTTTCTGAACGTGTCGTCGTTTGGTCTGGCTGCGTCGATAATTGAACGCGTCAAAACCAATAAAGCTCTCGATTGGCTGCCGCTCGGCGGAGTTCGCGGCCGGGCGAGTTTTGCACTTTCCACACTTCAGGAAGTGGTCAGTCTCGACCCCGTAACCGTGCGCGTAAAGATCGACAATAACGAAGAAAAGCTTCTGCAAACCGTGAATTTCTGCGTCGCAAACGCTCGTTACTTCGGCGGCGGAATGATGATCGCTCCGAAAGCAAAACTGGACGACGGATATTTCGATCTGATCAACATCGGGGATATCCGAACGGCCAAGGTCCTTCTCAACGCCTACACTCTCTACAACGGATCGCATCTGGACTTGAGCGAGGTCAAAAACTCGCTTGCCAGGCGAGTCGAAATTTCACCCGTCGATCCATCCGCCGACATTCATCTCGAGACGGACGGTGAACTTCCCGGTCGCCTGCCCGCCGTTTATGAAATTGTATCCGGCGCCCTTCGCATCCGAGTGCCGAAACAGTAGCTGGTAGATAGATTTCTCGTCTTTTGCTCAATCTGTAACATTTTCGCTACACTTGTGTAACATAGTGCGAAATCTACTCATCCTAATTCTTACGGCGGCGATTATCGTTTTCTCGCCGCTCGCGTCAACCGGACAAACCGACGACAGTGACTTTCAATTCTGGAATGATCTGCAAGTTACGGTCCCTGTAACAAAAAAGCTGGATATTTACACCGCCGCGACCATCCAGTTTCATTCGAATCTTTCAAAGCTCGACAACACGCGGTTTTCGATCGGTGCTACGGTTAAGCCGGCAAAGGGCTTTTCCATCACGCCTTTCGTCACTTTCTTGTCGGACCGCAACAGCCGGAACAATTTTCGCTACGAGTACCGCTACGTCCTTCGCGGAGTGTACAAACACGACTTCGAGCAGTTTTCGATCTCACACCGCAGTCAAATCGAATATCGGTACCGACCCGGTGCGAATACCTGGCGCTATCGGCCGTCCGTAAC
>CADEEU010000206.1:0-1978 GCA_902826385.1 uncultured Acidobacteriota bacterium
GTCAGACTGCTACGCAGATTTTCGACGGCGCCTTGAAGGCCTTTAACGAAAAGAACTACTCGACCGCGGTCGAAGGTTTTGCCCGATACACAGGTATGCAGCCGAGTGATTCGGCGGGTTTTTACAACCTCGGGCTGTGTTACGCAAGACTTAACCGTGATGCCGACGCCGCTCCGAATTTTAAGAAAGCCGCGTCACTCCGAGCCAATTACTACTCCGCATGGATGCAGCTTGGCGATGCTTATTTAAGAATGCGGCAGTATTCGGATGCCGTGACTGCATTTTCGTCCGCTACTACAGCGGATGCGACCAAGTCAGAGGGTTTTTATGGCCTTGGGCTTGCCCACCGTAACAATGTCAACGAGTTTGAAGCTGAGAAGGCGTTTATGCGGGCCGTTGCATTAGGGCCGCCGAGAGCTGTGTTTTATAACCAACTAGCTGCTAGTCAATACGCTCAGAAACGGTACAAGGCGGCGATTCCAAATTACAGGGAAGCAGTCAAACTTGATCCGAAGCTTTATATGGGGTGGGTCTTTCTGGGTAACTCGCTGGATTACGACGGCCAGCTTGCCGAGGCCATAAAGGCTTACGAGACGGCCGCATCGATCGATCCGACGAGGCCCGATGCTTCCACCGAGCTTGCCGTTCTTTATTCGCGCGACAACAAACCGGCACAGTGTGAAAATCACGCGCGCAAGGCGCTTGCCCTCGATCCAAAGTACGCTGGATCTCACAAGATTTTGGGCGTTTGTCTGAGAGCTCAGAAACGTTACCAGGAAGCTTTGGCGAGCGGAATTGAAGCGGTCAGGCTGAATCCTAAATACGCGGACGGGTTCAAGTCGCTTGGGTTTACATATCTCGCGATCCGAACCAGCGACCGGACCGCAAAACGAACGGCTCAAGCTAAATACAATGACGCGAAAGCCCGTGAGATGCTGGCCAAGCTGAAGGAGTTGAACGCAACTGTGGACGCGACGGAGCTTGAAACCGCGATCAACAAGCCATAGGTCTCCGCAGCCGGCAACTCACACTTGGACATGAGTGGTTCAAAAAACGGAGAAGGAGTTCACGGTCATCGAATAATAGACTTTCAAAGATCGATCAAAAGGGCGGGCAGAACAGCTCACCCTTTTGTTTTAATTTCTGCACCAAGTTTTTAGTTACTTGCTGCCCTGGCCTTTGGGCCGCCGACTACCTTCAGTTCATCTACAACCCATTTCGCTTCGCCAAACTTTTCGGTCACGAACAGCACGTAACGGATGTCTACGCTGATCGTCCGGTTGGCGCTTGGGTCATAGTAAAAGTCGTTACCCAAACCTTCGTAGTTACCGTCGAAGCAAAGGCCGACCTGTTCGCCGTTGCCGTTAAGGATCGGCGAGCCGGAATTGCCGCCGATGATGTCGGTACTCGAAAGGAAATTGACAACGACGCTGTCGCCTTGTCCGTAGCGGCCGAAGTCACGCCTGGTTTGCAGATCCTTTAGTTTTTGCGGCATATCGAACGGGTTGATGCCGGTATCTTTTTCCCACATTCCCTTAAGCGTGGTGAAAGGCGTGCGGAATTCGGCTTCACGCGGAGCGTAACCTTTGATGTTGCCGAACGAAAAACGCAGCGTCGAGTTGGCGTCCGGATAAGGCGTGATGCCTTTCATTTCGGCCATGCCTTGTTGGTACAAAAGCCGAAGGCGGTCAATCTTAGATGCAAAAACCGCGGCACGAGCATTCGAGGCCTCTTTCTCTTTCTTTAGCGCCATTGCGAACGCTTTTGTATTGTCACGCTCGGGACGGAACTCCATCGTCTGCGGGCCGTAAAGGGCAGCAATCGTTTCGGCGGTCCAGTAGCCTTGTGCTATGTTCTCGGCAAATGCGTCTTCGGCGCCAAGTCGAGCGGCTCCGTCGAAACTCTTGAAGAGGTTCTCGGCACCTTCGAATTTTTGGTCATCCGGAAGCGCGGCGAACTGGCGAAGGTAAAATTTTAT
>CADEEU010000206.1:1988-6748 GCA_902826385.1 uncultured Acidobacteriota bacterium
ATAGAAGGGTTCGCGGTCGGCAAGGGCTTTCTGAATCTCGGCCAGGCGAGCCGCCTTTTCCGTATCGTTGAGCATTTTGCCCTCGGCGACGGCCCTGTAAACTTGCGCAAACACGGGCATCGTCCCGTCAGGCATGCGTCGGACGAGAACGTCGCGTTTCGCGAATTTGTTTGATTCGGCCGACACCGCAGCCAAATCTGAAAGCACTGTACCGTACTTCTTCTGCCGTTCCGGATTACCGTTTATCCACGCGGCAAACTGGGCTTCCTCGGCACGGCGCTTTTCAACAACGTCCAGGCGGATCAGCCGCGTGCGGCCGCCGTCGAAGACCTTGAACGAATTATCGAAATTGGCGATGTCCGACTGGAACTCGATACGCTTTGCCTCGTCCGTCTTTCCTATTTCGCGAAGTGCGTTGCTGCGAGCTGCAAGCCATGACGAAAGGAAAGGGAAGTTGGCGTCGCGTGCGTATTCGATCGACTGGCTTTCGCGGTAACGCGTCGTTCCGCCGGGATAGCCCATGACAAAGACGAAGTCGTCTTCCTTCAACCCGCCGATGTTCATCGTCAGGAATCTTTTCGGTTTGTAGGGGACATTGTTCACGGAATATTCGGCGGAAGTACCATCAGGCGCGACATACGCGCGAATGAAAGTAAAATCGCCGGTGTGCCGTGTCCATTCGAAATTATCCGGGTCGCCGCCGAACACGCCGATGTTTCTGGGCGGGGCATATACGACGCGAACATCTTTGATCTGCCGCGTCTGAAACAGATACGCAAAGTAGCCGTTGTTCATTACCTGAACACGAACCGTCGTGCCGACCGGAGCCTTTGCCTGCTCTGCCGCGGTCAGATCGTCAACGTTCTTTTTGAACGCTGCGGCACGAGCGTCACCCGTAAGATTTTCGGTGCCCGGCGTAACCTTTGCAGTTACATCTTCGACCCGTTCGGTGATAAAAACCGAGTATCCTTTCGCCGATATCTCACCCGATCTTCCGTCCGTTCGGAATCCCGTTTCGACAAGGTCTTTGCCCGGCGATGAAGCCGAAACCAGGGCGTCGAACGCACAGTGATGATTCGTCAGGATCAGCCCTTCCGGCGAAACGAACTCCGCCGTGCAGCCGATGCTCAATCGCACCACCGCCTCACTCAAACCGCCGCCCGCCGGATTGTAAATGTCCTCGGGCTTCAACTTCAAACCGCGCTTTTTCAAACCGGCGATCGAGCCGATCTTGTCCGGCATGTACATGCCCTCGTCCACACGGGCAAAGGCCGACTGCACGGACGACATCGCCACCGCGCAAAGCAAAACAAACGAAAGGGCTGCATTCTTTCTCATAGATTTCGGATTCCTTATGACGTTAGGGTTCATTCGACAAACTTTAGATTATATAGGCATTAGCGGCGTTGCACCAATCCATCGGCGTTTCGCTCCTCCGGCGCTTACCGTTCAATGGGCGTTCGTTTCTACAAACATTATCGCCTCTACGAGCTTTTAGCTCCGTCAGGAGCGTAATGTTTGTAGAAACACATGCCCATTAAATGATAAAAGCTCCGTAGGAGCGAAACCTAAACGGAGCTTAGTATCGTATGCAGCTTTCCAGACCGCCTCTTTAACTATTGATTACCCAAAATTCAGCCCGGAATCTTCTTCAATTCCATCGGCTCCGGCGGTAAGAACCTTCTTGGGTTGATGGGGCGGTCGTTGAGCCGCAGTTCATAGTGGAGGTGCGGGCCGGTGGAGCGGCCGGTGGAGCCTACGAAGGCTATTAGCTGGCCGCGTGATAGGGTGTCACCAGCGGTTACCTCCACTTTGGACAGGTGACCGTAGCGGGTTTTTAGGCCGTTGCCGTGATCGATCTCGATCATCTGGCCGTAGCCGCCTTTCCATCCGGCTTCGGTTACGACGCCGTTGGCGGGTGCTACCACCATATCGCCGCGTTCGCCGTCGATGTCCATGCCGGCGTGAAATTCATAGGCACGGCCGCCGAACGGGCTGCGGCGGAAGCCGAACTCGTTGTTGATCTTGCCCATGTGGGCCCATATCGACGGAAGGTTCGCCGCATTGCTCGTCGATTGGATCGTTTTTAGCTGACGCTCCATTTCGACATCGTCGGTGGCGGACTCTTCCGAATCGAACGGGCCGCCGCTGTTTACAGTAAACTCATCAGCCCCCCCGGGACGCGAATAATCGATCGATTCCGGCTTGGCTGGTTGATTTGATGAAAGACGGGTTTGAAAAAGGTCCTGTGAACGGGTTGCCGCGAGCGAATTGTCGAAATTTGAGTAATTAAAAATGCCGTAAACAGCTAAACCAACAAAAGAAAGTATGAAAAATGTTCCTAAACCTAATGATGTAGTGCGAAGAAGTTTTTTAGAAACTTCGACCCTGCGAATAAATATCTTTGATTTTGTAGAATGAGACAAAAGAAAAGTATAAGACTTATCGTTTTTCTGCATTATGCTTTTAAGCTCCTTTTAATGATTTCGTGCCGCGACTGAATAAATCCAGCCCCGACACACGGAATCACGCAAGAATAGCCGCGAGCGACTAACGCGAAACCTTTAAATATAACTCGTAAAACAGGCGGTTATAGTTAAGTAATGTGGGTCTTGGCCAAAACAAACGGGTAGACATGTATTTTGGTTACCAAGATTATAAACAAAAACCGTCGTCCGAGGCAAGCGCTCTGTAGTCTCGCCCAAAAACGACGGTACTGAACCCGACAAAAAACTAATATTCCGAGGCTAATCCTTGGCGCGACGCGAGTTAGATATTCCGCGGAAGACAAGGAAGCCCACGCCAACGATCAGAATCAAGAACAGGACGACGATCAAAACCTTGATAGCTCCCGTAATAAATCCGATGAAGGCGATGAGCGATTTGAAAAATAATATGATGATGGCGATAAGGGCCAAAAGGCTTCCGCCGATTCCCGCTGCTTTTAAGAAAACAGGCATATAAAACTACTCCCCAATTCTTAATATACCGTAAACGAGCCTTTTTTGCTCGAAAATCAAAAACCGGTTCACGCAAAGGCCGCTAAGATCGCAAAGGAAGACTTAAGAAGGTCCGGGCGCGGACTACCGATTTCGCCAACCGCCGGCCTGCGATCCGCGACGGTACTCCGTCTGGACCTCGTAATCGCCGCTTTGCGGTGCCGGAAACATCCTTGCCGGCCTTGCGCTGTCAAAATCGGGCCATTTGTTCTCTTCTTCCTTCGGCTTAAAAATATAACCGCGAAGAACATAGATTCCCAACGCGATCAGGCCCGCCGGCAGCAGTACGCGCATCAATCCTCTGAATTCAAAGACCCGCTGCAGCAAAAATGCCGCACCAAGCACGATTAGAACTATCCCCCACAGCTTTGGGTTGCCCGCAAAACGCCGGACAAAGATATCCTCGGCTATATCGGGCGTCAGGCCGGAACGGATCATCTGGGCCGTCCGCCAGGAATCCAGAAGGGCAAAAAACCACATTCCGACCGAGCCGAGAGCAAAGAGCGGCGTGTGCAAAATCAAAGACATCTGCAGCAAGCCTGCCCAAATGCCGAAATACACCAACGCTTTGACGGTCTGTCCGTTGTAGGCCGCGCCTAAGCCCGGAAGTATGGCCGAAAGCAGCAATGCGATAACGGGTGAAGTTTTCTTCTTGATAAACGGAGCGTATGACGTGCGATTCTGCTGTCGAAGCAAATCGACCCCCTGCACGATGCAGTCCTGGCAGTAAGGAAAACCTTTGATACGATGGTCGCACGCGGGGCACAGCGGCCGGCCGCAGCCGTTACACTGCACTACCGCCGCATTTTGTCCGTGATACGCGCAATTCATCGTTTAGTTGCTTCCGCCTCCCTGATCGTTATCGGCGGTGCCGTTCAGGACCTCGGCGCCCTGCTTATAGGTCTGCTCGGCAAGTGCAAAGCTCTTTGAATAAACATCCGCCAGCGTTCCGTCGGCCGAAACGGTTTGGCTGAAAACCAAAAACGCGAACATAACCATCATTGCGACCGGTGCAAGCTGCGGGACCGAAATGGGGAATTGCAGGCCGCGTACCCACTCGCCGAATCGGGAAGTGGCCGATGCTTTCATTACCTTCGCTTGTTCAGTTCCAATGGTTTCGCGCAGGATCCTTTCGTGCAGGCCGGCCGGAACAGGAAGCTCATCCAGTTTATAAGTTACGCACGCAGCAAGGCTGCGGACCACTGCTCCCGGAAGGTCAGTGCATTCGCTGCACAAAACGGCGTGGCGTTCCCATCGATGGAAAACCGCGGCTGGAAGAAAGCCGTCGAGATAGTCAGTCAGATATTCTTCAAACTCGCTGCAAGCAAGCGCCGAATTCGGCATTGTGCTGTCCAGAATACGGGCCTCAAGCCGCGTCATCGGCAGCACCGGCTCGGCCATCTCGCGGCAAACTTTCAGCGACGCCTTTACTTCATTCAACAGCGAATGGCACAACGGGCAGCTAAGCGCGTGCGACGCGACCGCCTTGTGCATTCTGGAATCGAGCGAACGGTCGAGGTAATCGGTAAGCGATTCCTCAAAGACCGTGCAGTCGATTAAATTTTCCTTCTCATACGGCATAAAATCCCGACCCCTCGAACACTAGATTTCGCTATGTGACGACGATTTTCCTCATAATTTGCCTCCGCCTTTCGGTACGACAAGCTTTCCAGCCGGCCGCCGCCATCTTTCAAGCGCCTGGTTCAATTGGGCGAGAGTCTTTTGACTCTAAGGGAACAGGCTGAAAAGGATGTTCGACTT
>CADEEU010000207.1 GCA_902826385.1 uncultured Acidobacteriota bacterium
CTCCAGCGCTTTGCCCTTGAGTTTGTCGAGCCTGCTCCGATAGCAACGACCTTTTTGCCCGTGTCTATGCCGACGGAGCGAAGCATCGTCAACGCGCCTTCTCGTCGTTGATCGGAAATATCGAGGGTCGCATCCGGCGTATTCTGGACAACCGTCGACGTTCCGAGAAAACGTCGTTCGATCTCAGCGATGAGATTTAGATAGTAAAAAACTTCGTGTCTCTTATCTTTCCATTCGGGAACAGCGATGGGTTCGGTTAGAAGTAATCCGCGAAGGTCTTTGTTGTAACCGATTCGATGAGGGATTTTTGCAAGCTTAGTCGTTACGGCTGACTCGAAAGAGTTCGGAAAAAGTACGGCAAGGTCGAAATCCTCTTCGCCAAGTTGGTCAGCCTGGTCGATCGTCCGCCTGATTCGCGACGACATTTTTTTGACCCGCAGTACGCGGTCGATGAAATCAGAATCTTCGAACAGACCTTCGACCAGCGGCTTCACGTGGAGAACGATCTCAGCGTCGGGAAACAACCGCGACAGTTCGCGAAGGGCCGGAACCGACATAATTGCGTCGCCTATCCAGTTGGTGCCACGCACTACTATTTTGTTGACTGAGGTTTTCGCAGGCATTCTACGCAGGCAAACTGCCGCCAAATAAGGTCCGCAGGCCGTCCTCAAGACTGATCGCAGGCTTCCAGCCCAGCTCCTTTTCTGTTAACGAAAGATCGGAAACATAGTTCATCGGCACTGGTTTGTCCAAAGGATTTTCTTCATCTATTAGTGCCTGAAGCCCGGAAACGGCTTCCATCTTTTCGACAAGTTCGCGTAATGTCGCGGAATTCGATTCACCGCCGCCCAGATTGTACAGGCCGTGGCGGATTACCGAATCGGCAAAGGCCGAACACGCGGCAGCCATATCATTGACGTGCAGTATGTCGCGTCGCGGACGGCCCTCGCCGGGAAGCCTTATGCGCTCGCCAAGGTTTATCGCGTCCGCGTAATGGCCGACAAAGTTTGGCGAGTTACCGTCGCTCGGCGGTGCGTAAATGGTGGACAGACGGAAGATGCACGATCGAAAACCGCGCTGGTGAGCGTAGTATTCGACATACCTTTCGGCCACGAGCTTTGACCACTCCAACGCCGATTGTCCAGCGTAAAACGTCGCGCAAGTTTCAGGCACCTCGACATAGCTGTCCGCAAAGCGGCTGTAAATGTCTTTGGTAGAAGCAAATACGAAAACCGCGTCCTTTTTCACCTGCTTTAGGACATTGACCGTGCCTTCGACATTCGTTAGAAGAACGCTCTCGGCATTTTCGGGATCCTTGTCCAACTCCGCCGCGAGGTGGATGATCACGTCATATTCCGAAACGGCTTTTACATCGTGGGCGTTGAGAATATCAAGACCGGACCGACGCGACATGTCGTCGGCATTAAAATAGCGGCGAACGTGGACGCCGAGATATCCGCTGCCGCCCGTGACAAGAATTTTCATCCGATTTATTTACTAGACATCGTACAGCCAAACTATATAGAATTTTACAGGGCAACCCGCAAAATCCAAACTCTCACCTAATCCGACAGACGCGCCTAATTAATGCAGCCTTCGAACCAGATCAGGAGCAATCGCTCAAAAAAACCGCCGAAAGGCTGGGTCAAGGCAAAACGTGTATCGGCCTATCAGTCGGCGCCAAAGTCGCGTTTTCGGCGTTTGCTGCGGGTCGTATTCAATGGCTGGACGATCTCGATCGCGTTACTGGCAGTTCTCGCCACGTTTTTGACCCTTACATATTATTGGTTCGAGTTTTCCGATCAGATCGACCGGCGATTGATGACGGGCGAGGTATTTACTCCCTCGGCGGGAATCTATTCCGCTCCAAAGACGCTCCGCATCGGCGAGAGCATGAGCCGCACGGAGTTGATCGACTATCTAAAGTCCGCCGGATATATAGACAAGAATGTCAAAGCCGATCTCTCCCGCAGCCGTTTCTCGGTGGTCGACGCGGGAATCGCGGTCGAGCCTGGAATCACCGGCGTGATCGATGACGAAAAAGTTTATCCATCGCTGATAGTTTCGTTTAGCAAGGACGGAAAGACAGTTGCAAAGATCGTCGATTCCGGCTCGAAAGCCGAGGTAACGCGGGCACAGCTCGAGCCAAAGCAGTTGAGCACGATTGCGGCAGAAGGCGACGGACGGCGAAAGACCGTAACGTTCAATGATCTGCCAAGCCACTTGATAAAGGCCATAACAGTCACGGAAGACCGTGCATTTTTCGAACATTACGGTGTTAATTTTCGCGGAATCGCCCGTGCCTTGTGGCGAAGATACGAGGGCGAAGAGAATACGCCGCTGTCGAATCAGGGTGGTTCGTCGATAACGCAGCAACTAGTAAAAAATCTTCTTCTGTCCAACGAACAAACGCTGCAGCGAAAGGTGACCGAGGCTTACATGTCCGTTATCCTCGAAACACGGCTCACTAAAGAAGAGATTTTCACGCTTTATGCCAACCAGATCTACCTTGGCCAGCAGACCGGCGTTTCCGTTTATGGCGTGGGGGAAGCCGCCAATGCCTATTTTGGAAAGGACGTTTCGCAGATCACGCTTCCGGAAGCCGCATTTCTTGCCGGAATAATCCGCAGTCCGAACCGTTACAATCCCTACAAAAACCCGGAGAAAGTACGCGAGCGCCGCAACCAGGTACTCCAGTCGATGCTTGAGGCGGGCGAAATAACCGACGCAGTTTACCAGCATGCCTACTCGGTTCCGATTGAGCTGAGGCAAACAGCACCGGCCAAAGACCTCGAGGGAATGCCGTACTTTTCGCAGTACGTCATCGACGAGCTGCCAAATGTAGTTAGTGACCCTGAGGCACTCCAACATCTGCGTGTTTACACATCCATCGACCCCGACCTGCAAAAGCTTGCGTACAAGACGGTCACCGAACGTCTTGAAAAACTGGACAAATACTTCCCTAAAAAACAGAAAGGAAATCTGAATGCCGCTCTTGTAGCCATACGGCCAAAGACGGGCGAGATCGTCGCCATGGTCGGAGGTCGAAACTACGCCGACAACCAGTTCAACCGCGCAACGATGGCAATGCGTCAGCCCGGATCCGTTTTCAAGCCGTTCGTTTACGCCGCCGCATTGAACTCGCCTTATGACGGAGGACGTAGTTTTTCCGCAGCGACAGTATTGAAAGACGAGAAAAAGATATTCACATTTGGTAACGATTCTTATTCGCCCAACAATTACGGCGATTACTTCTCTAATAAAGAGATCACGCTTCGCGATGCTTTGGTAAAGAGCAAAAACACGGTCACGGTCGATCTGGCGATGCAGGTCAACGTCGGTAAAGTCATGAACCTGGCACACCGTGCGGGAATGCCGAAAGTCGATAAAGCTTATCCATCGATGGCACTTGGCACGGCGGAAGCAACGCCGCTTCAGGTTGCCACCGCATACACAATGTTCGCCAATTTGGGTGATCGAGTGCTGCCGACGCCGATAACGAGGGTTACTCGCGGCGACGGAAAGACGGCCGCTGCTCCCAAAGGGGACCGCAAAAACGTTGTGCGTACCGATGTCGCCTACATAGCCGACGACATAATGAAAGACGTTGTTAACCGCGGTACAGCAGCACAGGTTCAGGCTTGGGGGTTGCGGAATGTTTCGGGTAAAGCCGCTTTCGCGGGAAAAACCGGCACGTCGCGAGATGGCTGGTTTGCGGGATTTACGCCGGAAATTGTTTGCGTAGTCTATGTAGGCTTTGACGACAACGACGACCTGGGCATGAAAGGCTCCGACTCGGCGATGCCGATCTGGGCCGATTTTATGCAGGAAGCGTTAAAGCTGCATCCCGAGTGGAATGGCGACTGGGCAATGCCCGCCGGTATTCGCAAGGCTGAGATCGACATTCGCAACGGCACTTTAATCAGAGAGCTTGATGCACTTGAAACCGCCGACGCAAAAGCGACTCCGACGCCTTCGCCGACTCCCGCGGCCACGGTCGACCCGGAGCTGGCTGCGTGGCAAACCGAGGAGGTCGCACCGCCAAAAGAGGTATTCGTCACCGACGTTCCCGCCGAGTTTCGCCGTGCCGAGCTGTTCATTGCAGGCACCTTGCCGAGCAAAGCGATGATCCAAATGGACGAAAACGGCTTTACTATTGAAGATCCGACGGCTGTTCCAGGATCACCGACGCCCACAGATCCCAAGATTACCGGCACTTGGTCAGATTCGGTCGACGGTCCGGGTGTGTCGGCCCAACCGACACCGCGAACCGGCCGCCCCGACACGCGCGGCTCCGTCAACATAGTTGTCTGTCCCGTTACCGACATGCGTGCCACCGAAAACTGTCCTCGCCGCGAAGCAAAAACATTCCGCTCCGGCACGGAACCGAAGGACTTTTGCCCAATACATTCTTCGCAGTAGTACCATTCACTCCTTTCCGGGCACTTTTCTGCCCCGCTTGCTTCGATTTTCTAGCTCCAACACGACAAACAAGGCAGCCTGACAAAAAATGTCATCGGCTTTTTACCAAAAACTGTTATTTGAAAGGCCATTTTCTGCATTTCCAGCCGTGTATGCTTATTCGATATCAAGCTATAAATCTTTTTATTTCATGCACTTAAGATTCTCTACTGTCTATTCTCCAACTGTGGCACGGGGCTTGTAATAGGCAAAGCAGCCTGGGAAAGGTAGATAGAAAACTTGATTACTTTAGGAGCTTGTGAATTAGAATGAAAAATCAGAAAGGTTTCTCACTTATCGAATTGTTGATCGTCGTTGTTATCATCGGCATCATCGCAGCCATCGCTATCCCCAACCTGCTGGCGGCACGCCGTTCAGCTAACGAAGGTGCCGCAACATCGGCACTCCGTACCCTCCACGGTGCAAACGCAACCTACCAGGCAACGACTGGTAATGGCGACTATGCGCTTTCAATCGCTGACCTCGGAACGGTTAACCTGATCGATTCGGTTTTGGCCAGTGCTAATGGAAAGAGCGGTTACAGCTTTGACACGACTTCGGGCAACGGCAGCTACGTTCAGCAGCCGCGTGTTGCAGGCGTCGGTGGTAACCCGGCAACCTTTGCTTGCGTTGCCAAGCCGCAGGTCAACACTGGAATCACCGCAACCGGAACGCGTAACTTCGGTATCGCTACGGATGGTATCCTCGGCGTCGAGTCGCTTGGTGCGACCGGTGGAGCCGGAACGATGGCAGCTGTTGTCGGTACGGCAACCACGCCTTCGAGCTTCGGTGTCTTCCCTGCAATGGGTCAGTAGTTTGAATAACTTCAACTTACTTAAAAGAAGCGATCAAAATGATCGCTTCTTTTTTTGTTTTCGGGTACACTCTTAGAAGGCTTCGCGCTTTAGCCTTCTTGAACCCCTTCCTCTTTCTTTCCACTTAAATGTTCAGATTGAACCTAAAAGACTCCAGGACCCTGTTTGCCATCGGATTCGCGGTCGTTTTATTGAGTATTGCCGTACCGATCCTGCCTTTCTTGCGAACTTTCATCCACATGTGGCAGGTGGAACTGGTAGCCTCTGTTTTCTTACTGACGGCTTTGATTTTCGTTTTATATATCTCGTCTCGCGAGAACTATGCTGTGGATTTTCCGCGTCTGGAAGTTGCTTTCGTACTATTGCCGATCACCGCATTGATCGCATGGAGTTTGTTGTCGACCGCGTGGGCACCGTCCTGGAAATCGTCTCTTCATCACACGTTTGTCTGGGCAGAGTATTTGACGTTCTACATTCTGGTCCGTAAGATCCTGGCCTCGCCAAAAGGCTACGGGAAGATGCTGCCGGTACTTGCCGCGGCGTTTGTTTTTGTAAGCATGCCGGCGATCGTTGAGTACGTTTCGCTGCTGGCCTTTGGCGGCGGCACGTCCATCGGCCTGCGTTACGCTCGTTACGGCGAACAAGTCAACACCCTACTTCCCCTGATAATGGTCGCCGCCCTGGGTCAGGGAGGAAAGCGTCTTATAGCGTGCCTTTTCGCTTTGGCAGCAGTATGGCTGCTGATATTCGTAAGTTTAGGCCGCACCAACATTGCCCTCTTCGCCTTGAGCGCGTTGACGATTACCGCGTGCGTTTTTCTTTTCAAGAGATTCCGGAAATACCGGTTGAGAGCCGTGTTAATCCTTCTTACTCTGATCGTCGTTCTCGTGCCGCTTCACGCAATTTCGCTTTTTTCGAACGATCCGAGAATTCCGGTCGTTAACCGCGTCAACGATCAAGCCGCAATAAGCAGCAGTAATGGCTTTCGAAAACTAATGGCGTCGATTTCGCTGGAGATGTTCGAGCAAAATCCGGTTGGCGGTGTCGGTGCCGACAACTTTGGAATGCAGTTGAACGAATATCGCACCGCCTACGCGGCTGAAAATCCGACCGATCCTAATCTTGTCAATGCTGAAAATGAGATACCGGAGCGCAGTCATAATGAGTATCTGCAAATACTGGCTGAGCTCGGGATCGTAGGCGGGTTAATATTTGCGTGGTTCTTGTGCGGCATTGGTTTGATGCTCTTTAGGGCCCTGCGAAAGCGCACGTCGTTGGTCGGAATGGCGGCGCTATTGGGAGTTTTGGTATTCCTTGCAAGCTCGTTGGTCACTTCGTATTCGTTCCGACTGATTCAAAACGGTTTTGTTTTCTTTTTTGTCCTTGCGGTCGCGGCGAGAATCTTACTTAAACCAAATAAGAAGGACGACGGAATCGTCTTTTCACGTA
>CADEEU010000208.1 GCA_902826385.1 uncultured Acidobacteriota bacterium
GTGAAGTTCTACTTCACCGGCGGGCCATAAAATTCTTCCGCGGCTACGCCGCTCCTTCGGACCGGGCGGCAGAGCCTAAATATTTTCTCCCGAAGGGCGCATGGCCGCGTCGTTCACGGCGTGGTTTTGGTTGAGTAGCTACTCAAAAGAGCGATTTACTGTCCTTCCTTCCAGCGGCTTAAGCCATAATGATTTAAGCCCGTTAAGGCGGGCTGACAATCATTTTTCTAACGCTTAGCACGCCCTAGAGGACGTGGCTATATTCCGCGAAACGCGGACAGTACTGCCGCGACCAATTTGTCATAGTCGCGCTTTTGACGGGCTTAGCCCGGCGGGCAGGTCGCCAACGGCGACGGATATTAAAGCCCAGGGTGGAGCCGCTTTTTTGGCGGAACCCTGAGTAAGGTAAAAAATGCGATGCGTCGCTGTAGGCGACGAATAACTGTCCGGCGATATTCGTCGCCTACAGCGACGATAAATTCGACGCGCAAGCGGCCCAGGGTTCCGGTTCGCTTCGCTCACCTCCACTCTGGGCTTTAGTATTAGTCGCCTTTGGCGACAGTCACGCGCGTCAACGATCCCGCTTCACCCGGCAAATCGGAAATTGCTGTCACTTGAAAACTATGACCCAGCCACAGGCCACAGCGGAAGTATTTTGGACGGCATTTCAGGCGATGGAACCGGCGCAGCGCGAGGCTTTTATTGGTAAGCTGATAATGGATAAAAAGCTCGCCGAGGATTTGCGGTACGCCGCGGTGATTCAAAAGCGAAGGAACAAACCGACCGTTTTACTCGACGATTACCTTGCAAAACGCGCAAAGAAAAAATAGATGGCCTACCGCATCGACCTTACCAAATCGGCCATCAAGGAACTCGACCGCCTCTCCGCGAAGACCCACGATAAGATAATTCAGCATCTCGTAGAACTCGAACAAAATCCGAGAACGCCTGGTGCCGCTTCCTCGGATCGGGCGTTTTTTGTGACTCCCGCACTATCGATTGCCACTAGCTTTAGCTGGTGGACCGTGTTCCTCCAGGGAGTGCGGCTTTAGCCGAAAGCAGACTTTGAACAATTCCGATCAGCTTTAGCTACGAATACGGGCAGCACTTCTTTTTAGAGTTCGGCTAAAGCCGCTTGCTGTTATGAACCGCTAACCACTAGCGGAAGCTAGTGGCAACTTAATTTGCGACGTTCGCCCTCTAGATAGACCCAGATAGTTACAGGCAGAAACGCGACGGTTAGCGAAGCGTGCGAACGGTGCAAACCGAAATTGTGCCCCGGGCGGTCCACGCTCTACCTTTTCGGATAATGCGGCGGCTTATGATTAAATCGACCCGGATGAGCAACACTGAATTTGCATACCGAACGGCAGGCGCGACAGATGCCGAAGCGTTGGTTAGGTTGATAAATCGTGCGTTCGAGGTTGAGCTACGGTTCTTTAATAAGCCGCGAATCGATTTGACCGAAACGCGGAAGCATTTCGTTAAAGGGACGTTTCTGCTGGCAGAAAGCGACGGACGGCTTGCCGGCTGTAACTATGTCGAGCTGCGCGACAAGATCGGCTACTTTGGCCTGCTGTCGGTCGACCCGGATTTTCAGGGCCGCGGGCTTGGGCGAATTTTGATCGAACAGGCCGAGGAATTATGCCGCAACGCTGGGTGTTCACGTATGCAGATTCGCGTGCTGAACCACCGAACCGAGCTGCCGCCATTTTATGAAAAGCTCGGTTATCACACCGCCCGCATTGAAGAGGTCGAACAAGTCCCGTCGGCCCGCATTCCGTATAGTTTTCTGCTGATGGAAAAGGTACTTTGAAGGCGGAACGGCGCTGGTTTTCCACAGTCATCTGTGGAAAAAGCTAAAGCAAATGTTTAAGACGCTTAATTAAAATCGAAGTCCGAGAGACTGTCGGTTGTGGATAATTGTTGCCTTCAGACTTCCAAAAAAAATATCCACAACACGACACCGGCCCCAAAGGAGGACATGAAAAGACCGGTGTCGATTGTGGATAAGAGCTGCCAGTACAGAAGCCGTCGGACCGAATCTCTCGGTCGTCGAAAGCCCTTTTGCCAAAAGGACTTTCGACGGCCATTACTTTGGAGCTTGCCTGGTTGAGAATCGGCCCGGCGGCAGGCGGCTACTACCTGATTTGCGTCTCGTATGAGGTTTTGACGCGAAGTTGTTGATTTGACGTGAGTTTAATGTGCTTGCCGCGTTCGATAACCACGGCCCCGACGCCGAATGCGGCCCCGACGCCCGCACCTACGGCAGCTCCCACTGGGCCGCCGGCAATCGCGCCGATCGTCACACCGGTTCCGGTCGCGGCACCGAGCTTGGTCAGGTCGCCCTTGTAATCGCGGTCGCCCTGGGCCAGGCCCTCGTTATCGACACGTTTGATATTGTCGCCTTTTACGGGCAGAACCTCGGTCAAAATCGCATCGAAATTGCTCCAGCGGTCCTGCGTAAGAATGATGCGGTTGAACGACAACTGTATCTCGGAACGCCGTTTGATGCGGCCTGGTTTCGTAACTTTGGCCACATGGCCTTCGACCATAGCGCCCGAAATCTCGGTCGGCGAGATAACTTTTGCGGTGAATCGATCGCCCTCTTTGATTGATTCGGTCGTCATGGAATCCTGAAGCTCCAGAATAAGCTCGGTGTCTTTCGGAATGATTATCACCGCGTCACTAACGGGCGTAAATGTCGTTTTTACAAAGCTTCCGGGGCTTAGCTTGGCCGAGCTGTCGGAATATGCGGGAGCTGCAGTGTTCGTTGTCGCCGGCGGGTCTACGGTCGGAGCAGGCGTCGTCGGCTGTTCGGTCACGGGCGGCGTCTGGACGGGCGGTTCGCTTACCGGAACCGACGGTTGAGGCGTTTCGATCGGGGCCTGTGGAGTTTCAGCTTGTGCCTGCGGCGGAGGAATCTGCGCCACGCCGCGTCGGCCCAATGTTTCCGGCACCATTGCCTCGAACGATTTTTTGTCGAAACCGGCGGCATAACCGGACTCAAAGCCCTGCCGATAGCCGTCACGATAATCATCGATGGTCCCGTATTCCTTGTTATAGGCCCGGCTGGCTTTGTCGTAATCGCCATGGCGAGTGAAATCTCGCGACGCCTTGTCCAACGAATCGCGATAACCGGACATGTAGCCGTCGGAATAGCCTGTCCGGTACCCGCGCTGAAGGGCGATCTTTACTTCGTCCTGCCCGAACACGCTTTGCTGCGGAACGGCAATAAAAACAGCCAAATTTAACGAAAAACAGAGGGCGGCAGCTAAAAATCTACGAGTTAGCTTCATGTGATCTCCTTTGGAAAGTTGAAGTGCAGTTTATATGAAATGAAGTCGCCGTCATTACTTATACACGAGCGCTTAAGAAAATTCAAGAGGTTTTATACGAGCGTTTAAGAAAAAGGGCGGCCGAATTTCAACCATTCGACCGCCAAGTCTGCTCAGGAGGAGGAAGAGCAGTTCTTTGCTTCAAAGACTCTTGCGAAACAGATAGGACGCTCGGATAAAAAATGCACGACTATTTCGTTCAAAGCCCGGTTCGGGAATATCAGCAAACGGATTAAAGCCGTTGTAATTAAAATTATCGTTATATCCGACGTATAGAGCCTTCCCGGGGCTCGGAGTCCATCCAAACAACAACTGCCCGCTCGTATTTCGCTCCATGCTGTCGTAATCGACTCTCAGCCGCGTGTAGATGAACCGTGTGAACTGATAGGTCGAGCGTACACTAATTATGTCCGAGTCGAACGAACGCAACCGGTTGTCGTTCCGGACAAGGCGGCTTTTCCGGTAGCTGGTTGAGAACCGCAGAGGATCGATCGGCCGGTATTCGAAAAACGCCTCGGCATCAAACTGCTGGCCAGGTCCCGGATTTTGGAACCCTTGTTGGTCGAAGTAAAAGAAATCGAAGGCGTTTCGGATAAAACCAAAGAAAAAACCGTAGCTGAACTGTTTGTTTAACTTTTGATTCAGGTTGGTTGAAGCAAACTGCTGCCAGGCCGAACGGGTCGGCAAGCCCGAAAATCTTCCTGCTCGAGTCGCCGAGCGTCTCAAACCAAATTCGTCTTCATATATTTTTTCGAATACAACTCCGACTTCGGTCGTCCAGAAGGTGTTTCGCGGCAAATTGACCTGAACATTTGTTTGTGCGTTGTAATTTTGCACTCTGCCGTTCCAGTCGTAATCGATACCTGTCATTTGCGCCCAACTGGCGCGGATAATCTTTGCTTTGGGATTCGATTTCGTGCTGAAACGATTAAAGAAGAATGCGAAATTTGTGTTGGTCCGACGCGTAAAGCCAGAATCGGCGCGGTAATCCCGGCTCCGGCCGCCTACCTCGGCGAACCAGCCGTGAGTGTCCGTAGAGTAATCCAGGTTTGCGTAATAGCCGACACCGTTACCGGTCCGATATTCACGGAACGTACTTGAATTGCCATTAAGAGCATTCGGCGTGCTCTGATTTACATTTCGGTCGAAAGTTCCGGTTCCGCATATCTCACGATTTCGCTGGGCCTGAGCAACGTTCAGGGTCGGTTCGAATCCCGGATCGAAAAAACAACGCTTAGAGCTGGTACCGACCACTTGAAACTGTGCGGTCATCCGCGGTGTAAATTTAAGCCTGCCGTCGACACCCGCAAGAAAATTCTTTTGTTCGACAAAGCTTCGATATGTTGCAAACAAGCCGACCTCGTTCTCTTTGCCAATATCGCGTTTAACGCGAAGGATGCCGAAGATTGCTTTTTCATCAAGGAATTCCGCAATCGCCGGACGGAATCCCGTGTCGTTGCGTTCATCCTCGCTATAATTTCCAGGGGACTTATCGAGGGCGGCTAAGAATCCGAACGATGTCTTCCCGGTCTTTCCGGTTATTTTGGCCGCGACATCGGGATCGACAATCGACCGCGAATTAAAAACGCGCAACGGCGACTGAAATATGTCGGCGCCTTCCAGGAAGAAGGGACGTTTTTCCTCAAAAAATATCGGGAAGCGTTGATTTGCGGTTACAACGGGAGCGTCAGCTTCTATCTCTGCAAAATCCGGATTGTACGCGGCATCTATCGTAACGTTCGGCGATAAGGAATATTTGACCGTTACGCCGATGTCGTGTTTCAGCGGGCCGTTCACAAAGCGGTCGGGGTTGGCTGCCGTCGTCGGAAAAACGCGTGTCCGGCGGCCGGTTTCGCTCAATGTTATACTCGGCACGATCTCCAGTGTCCTTTCATATTTAATACCGTCGAGGCCCGATATCTTTCCATGTTTTATCAGGAATCCGGAGATATTCCGGTCATCAGGCAGCCATTGATTGAATTCGTCATTAAGGCGGTCTATATTCCGGGCAGCGTTAAAGCCCCAA
Organism: uncultured Acidobacteriota bacterium; assembly: GCA_902826385.1. Taxonomy (GTDB): domain Bacteria; phylum Acidobacteriota; class Blastocatellia; order Pyrinomonadales; family Pyrinomonadaceae; genus OLB17. The sequence continues at coordinate 5,365 of CADEEU010000208.1, forward strand.
AGTTTTTCTTTCCCTGCTGTGTATCGCAGCGACTTAAAAGGTATTTTGGCTTCGACCGACCAGCCCCAGTCTTCGATAAGGCCTTTCGATTCCATTACGATATCGACTGAAAAATCCGCACCTTGTCCTTCGGTAAAGATTCCGTCTTGTTGAATCCCGAACGGATTGAATCCGATTATGTAAGCTCTGCGTTGATCGTTGTAAGTATCCAGCCAGACGCGCACGTTGTCTTCGCCAAAAACATTGTCGCGGCGGGCAACCGTGGCGCGTATTTTGTCTTTTTCATCCCAACATTTGAAGGCCAGATAGAGATGTTTCTCATCGTACATCATCAAGACTTCGGTCGGTTTTGACGCGGCGACGTTGTCACCGGGATAGGTTTGAATAAAGTCTTTGAAAACTGCTGCCGACTTCCATGCTTCCTCATCGGGTCTGCCATCGATGACAATTCCGGGACTGATCTTCGGCACCTTGATCGGCACCGCTTTTTCGGGCGGGATGACCACGCCCTTTTTGGGAGGATCATCTTTTTTGACCTCGACGACTTTGCTGTCCTCATTCTTCTCAACAGGGTTTGGAACAAAAGGAGCTTGGGCCGCCGCGTTTATGAAAAACAAAAACAGGATGAATAGAGCTATTAGCGTTTGCATGATTGCACCGGGCACGAAGTAATTTTAAAAATATTATTTGAGGGCGTCGTCCGTTCCGGGATCGCCGCAGACGACTTCGACTAAAACGGTTCCTGGGTCAGAAAGTTTCAAGAGGATGCCTGAAAAGTCAGATTTGGTCTTAGCTCCGTTAGGAGCGGAATGTCCGTAGCTTTCGATAACAAATGGCGGAAAGCTCCGTATGGGCGGCACGCCTCTCATTTTGCTGCACTTAACGTGTCGCCCCGACGAGTTATTGAGAACTGGTAAGGCTGTTTGAGTTGCGGAAACGAACTTCACCGTCCGCAACTTTGAAAGTGTGTTTCGGGCCGCCGCTGCCAAACCGCCACTGGCCTTCTTTTATTACTTGCGGTGCGTAAAGATTTTCGACCGTGATCGAATCTACATTCGACGAAATGTCGGCGTTAAAATTCTCCGGTACTGTGAGAATAAATCGGCCATCGGTGGCGCTGCCGTTTATCCGCGTGAAATTCCCTTCCAGATATACGTCGCCGTCCACGGTCTTGGAATCGAGCTCTCCTTGAAAACCGATTATTCGGACTTGGCCGTCGACCGAAGTTACCTGCATTTTCCCCTGAACGTCGCGAACGTCGATAGATTCGTCCACTCCGTTCAGTTCGACATCGCCGGAAACTCCGTCGAGTCTGATCTCTCCGTTCGATA
>CADEEU010000209.1 GCA_902826385.1 uncultured Acidobacteriota bacterium
GAAAAGATCATAGGGGCTGTGAGTCCGAGTTATACCAGATCGCACGCGCGGATCTAACGTCGGGCACCGGCGGCGGCCATGGTCTTTTGTCGGCTTTTACCAAACAGTCGAAACCACAGAGTGTAACGCATGTTTGGCTCCAAGTAAGGGCCGGAAATAACAGAGCGGTAAGCTTTTATAAGGAATCCGGTTTCGAAGAGTTTACGCGGCGGCGGAATTTTTACACTAATCCCAAGGAGGACGCCCTTATCATGCGTCTAAACCTTGACAGTACAAAGAGTTAAATTTATGTAAAAAGAATGCTTGAAAATGACCGTTCGATTGGTCTAAAATGCGAGATGAGCCCAAATCCTTTACCCATGGTCAATGATCTGGGCTAAATTTGATTGAAAAGTGGAGGAACAAACCGTTATGGACATGTCTACGCCCGATAGGGTAAGAGATGAACTGCTCAAGATAAATCCCACATTTCGCGATCTGGTTCATCAGCACACAAACTACGAAGAAAGACTCCAAGAACTAGCCCATCTCACGTACCCCAACGACGACGAACAAATCGAAGAATCCACACTTAAGAAGAAGAAGCTTTTAGTCAAAGACGAGATCTACGCAATAATGAACGACTATCAGGTCTCGCATTAGCCACGGTGCACAAAAAAGATTTTAAAGGACGGCCGAATTCGAGCCGTCCTTTTTATTTCGTGTCGCAGCCACCCAGAGCATAGACCTCAACCGAATCGGTCGTCGCAATCGCAAATCTCTTGTCGCGAACGAACACCGGAACTCGACTGACAAAGTCGCGGTCGGACGCCGGCATGGCATCGCCCACTTTCCCCGTTTTCACATCCACGACGTACGTGGAGTTCTCGCCATAGATCAAAACAACGAGATATCCGCCTACTATAAGACCGCCGTCGATGACTCGTCCGGAAAGACGGCGCTTCCAAATAACGTCGCCGTTATAGTCCGAGATAAAATAAACAAAATTATCGAGCGATGAAACCAGGATGCCTTCGTCAGTCGCGGTGACCGACGTTACAGCGGCGCCGCTCTTGAACCGCCAGACGGTCTTCGTGTTGCTCGATCCAAAAAGCGAAACGTTGCCGCGCTCGTCGCCCGCGGTAAATCCGGCGTCCTTAGAAAATGTGACCGAGGTCGGCGTCATCTCCGCAGATTGTCTGGACACTATGCTGCCGTCCTTGGCGGAGATGACGAACAGGACTTTGTCGCTTGTTCCAAAAACAACGGATTCCTCTGAAAACGCGGGCTTTGTGCTCAACTTGCCAAATGAGCCGGTCTGCCATCTGATCTGTCCGGTCGCACGATCGGCCAGCGTTATCGAACCCTCGCGACCGATAGTCGCGATACTGCCGTTTATTTTTCCAAGATAGAAACGCTCGGCGGAAGGCAATTTCAGCGACCAGCCCGTTATTCCGGTCTCCTTGCTTATTAGCCGCAGCGTCGAGCTTTGTGGATTTGCATCGGTCAACGCGGAATTCGTGACGACGGCGATCCCGATTTCGAGAACGAGTACGTCCGAAGCAAATTCGCCGCCCAACTCAGCCCGCCACGCAACCTCCAGCGTCGTGGCTTCGAGCGCCATAATCGTCCCGTTGAGTGTGCCGACGTAAACCCGATCTCCGTCAGAAGCCAGAACGCCCATAGCCGGGACCGTCGTCATCGGGCGCACCGAACATTTGTATAGCGCCGCGCCGTTTGCGCCGTTGGTTTGCGCTGAAACTCCCGCCGCCGCAACCAGCAGCGTTAACATCAGCGAGAGTTTTCCTAAACATGTCATCCGAATATTGTGGGGCACAGATAACTGCGGGCATTTAAGGTCTTTAGGCCCTGACCTCGCACGCGACGGAAGGCAAATTTTATCACATCACACTTGACCACCATAGATTGATGAACGTACTATCACTGAAAGTTGCAAACGGATTATTAGGAGTTTTTAAAGAGGGCTATCGTTATGTCTTTCAACAAGATAATTATTGTAGGAAATCTGGGTCGCGACCCTGAACTGCGTTATACGCCGCAGGGCGATGCCGTGTGTAATCTGTCGATCGCCACCAGCGAAAAGAAACGCGATAAAGCAGGCGAATGGCAGGACATCACCACCTGGTTTCGCGTCACGCTGTGGCGCAAACAGGCGGAAAATGCGGCCAAGTATCTTTCAAAAGGTCGACGAGTTTACGTCGAGGGAAGATTGAGGGTCGAGGACTGGACAGATCGCGAGGGTAATAATCGCTACACACTTGAGGTCCAGGGTACGGATATGCAGTTCATCGACAGCGCACCGCGAGGTGATGAATATAACCGTGAGGATTCAGGTGAACCAGAGTTCGCCGGCCCAACCGAAACTGCATCGCCGAGCGGAGGTGGGGGTGGTGCTGCTGGATTTGCTCGTCCAGCGACTGCGGACGACGACATTCCGTTCTAAGAACAAATTTTCAAGATTAGACCCAGCGGCCCATTTTTCGGAATTTCTGAAAGCGGGCCGCTGTCAGTTTTGTCGGGTCGGCGGTTGAAAGCTCCTTCAGGCTCCGCAGCAGGACCTGCTTAAGCTTTTCCGCGACCGGTTCGAATCGTCCTTTTTTTCCGTCTTCGCCGTCAATCTCCCAAACTTCTGCTTCAGGTACTACTTCATCTATCAGCCCGAAACTCTTGAGATCATTGGCGGTTAGCTTGAGCGACGAGGCAGCCAGATCGGCCTTGCCGGCATCTTTCCAAAGGATTGCGGCACAGCCTTCGGGTGAAATCACAGAGTAAACAGCGTTTTCGAGCATTATGACCTTGTCGCCGATCCCAATAGCCAAGGCACCGCCGGAACCACCTTCGCCAAGCACGACTGCAATTATCGGCACCTTAAAACGGGCCATTTCTCGAAGATTCAGTGCGATTGCTTCGGCTTGACCTCGCTCTTCGGCGTCGATTCCGGGATATGCTCCCGGCGTGTCGATAAACGTAATTATCGGGCGGCCGAATTTCTCGGCCATTTCCATTATGCGAAGCGCTTTCCGATAACCTTCCGGCTTTGGCATCGCAAAATTCCGGTGTCGACGCTGATTGGTGTCGCGGCCTTTCTGCTGGCCGATGACAACAACTTCATGTTCGTCGAGTTTCGCGAATCCACAGACGATCGCCGGGTCGTCGGCGTATCGACGGTCACCGTGCACTTCGATAAAATCCGTGAAAATAGTCGAAAAAAGATCCAGCGAATATGGCCGTTCGGGATTCCGGGCCATCAAAACACGCTCGAACGCCGCTTTCGGCTCGGTTTGTTCCATTTCTTTCTGAGGTTTCACAAGTGCCATGCAACAGAACAGCCTTTTGCCCTGAGTGCAGCCTCCAAATTGCCTGAACCTTTTACTCTTAACGCCTGCGTCTCGATCTCGACGGAAACGCCGTTGACCGGCACCTCGATCGAAACCTCGCAGGTGCCTCGTGTCTGCCCCAACAGCGACATCAGATCGAAAAGGTAATTCTCATCGATGTCGTTTGATGGCAACGCTATCGACAATCGTTTTGCATTGCCCGATTCCGCATCGGCCAAAGACCGGACCTCGTTGACGATCAATGTGATCTCGGTACCTTCCGTCGATTCGACGCGTCCCTCGACGATCAAGAGCGATCCGTCCTTTATCCACTCACCGTATTTGCCAAAGGCTTCGGCCCAAACCAGGCATTTAACGCCCGCTGACTGGTCCTCCAGCCTAAAGATACAAAAGCGATTTCCTTTCTTACTATACTTTATCTGTGCGGCCGAAACGATGCCCGCCAGCGTAAGCGTGTCACCCGGAGTGATCGACTCCTGATCAGCGAGCGTCTTTATCTTCAGGCCTTCCAGAATTCCTTTGTATTCGTCCAGCGGGTGAGCCGACAGATAGAATCCCAACGCTGCTTTCTCCGATCGGGACATTTCGGCTTGTGTCCACGGCTCGGTTTTCGGAAGCTCGAATGAACTGGTTAGCTCATCGCCGCCCCCGCCGCCAAACAGGTCGGACTGGCCGCTTTTCTTGTCGTTCCACACCTTCTGGGCATAACCGAGAGCGTCGTCGATTGCAGCGAAATGTCGGGCCCGCCATTCGTTGGAGGTCGTTTCTTCAGACATCAGCGAATCAAAGGCTCCCGAAGTGATCAGGCTTTCCAACGCCCGTTTATTGACCGATCCCTGGTCGATCCGCGAGACAAAATCGAAAACGGAGTCAAACTTGCCCTCCGCCCGGGCCGCAACGATGGAAGAGATGGTTGACATGCCGATGCCTTTGATCGCACTCAGCCCAAAGCGAACGGCTTCGGGAAACGGCGTAAAGCCGTGCTCGCTTTCATTGATGTCCGGCGGCAGCATTTGCAATCCCATTGACCGGAGCTCGTTTGAATACTTATAGACCTTGGCGCTGTCGTCGGCTTCGTGCGAAAGAACGGCAGCGAAAAAGTATGCCGGATAATGTGCCTTCAGATATCCGGTTTGAAACGCGAGATATGCATAAGCAATACTGTGGCTGCGGTTGAATCCGTAGTCAGCGAACTGGGCCATCAGCTTGAAGATCTCATCGGCCTTGTCCTTCGGAATACCGTTTTTTACGGCACCCTCGGTGAATTTCAGCTCCTCCTTTGCCATTGCCTCGCGCTTCTTTTTGCCCATCGCGCGGCGCATCATATCGGCTTCGCCGAGGCTGTATCCCGCAAGCTTCTGGGCAAGCTGCATGATCTGTTCCTGGTAAACAAGCACACCGTAGGTGTTGCTGAGGATCTCCTCCATTTCCTTTACCAGATACTTGACCTTTTTCTCGCCTCGGAAACGGGCGATAAAATCAGGGATCATGCCGCCGTCGATCGGTCCCGGCCGATAAAGCGCGTTAAGCGCCGAGAGGTCTTCCAGCTCACCCGGGCCCATTTTGCGGCAAATATCCTGCATGCCGGACGATTCAAATTGAAACACCGCGTCGGTTCGGCCCTCACGGAAAAGCTCCATCGTCTTTTCATCGTTTAACGGGATCGAGTTCCAATCGATCTCGATCCCAGCGCGTTCTTTCATTGCATTGAGACAATCCTGGATGATCGTCAAGGTCGTCAGGCCGAGAAAATCCATCTTCAGCATGCCGACCTTTTCGAGATCGCCCATCGGATACTGACTGGTCAATTCGTTTTTGGCCGACATTGCGACCGGCACGATCTCATGAAGCTCCTTGGGCGAGATCACGACGCCCGCAGCGTGGACCGATGTGTGTCGGGCACAGCCTTCAAGCCTGAGAGCAATGTTGACGAGGTCTTTGATCCTTGGGTCGGTCTCGACTGCATTTTTGAGCTCGGGTACGCGTTCCAAGGCTTGTGAAATCGAGATGTTGCGACCGCGTTCAGGCGGCGGGATGAATTTTGCAATTCGCTCAACGTCACCGTACGGCATATTGAGAGCGCGGCCCACGTCTTTGATAGCGGCTCGCGAGGCCATCGTTCCGAACGTGATGATCTGGCAGACCGATTCGCGTCCGTAAAGTTCGGTCACGTGATTGATCACTTCGCCGCGGCCGCGGATGCAGAAGTCGATATCGATATCGGGCATCGACACGCGTTCGGGATTAAGAAAACGTTCGAAAAGGAGGTCGTATTGCAGCGGATCGATTCCCGTGATTCCGAGCACGTACGCGACCAGCGAGCCCGCCGCCGATCCGCGTCCCGGGCCGACAGGAATTCCTTTCTCGACCGCGTATTTGATAAAGTCCCAAACGATGAGAAAGTAGCCTTCGTAACCCATCCCCTCGATGACCTGCACTTCGCGGTCAAGCCGTTTCTGATAAGCTTCGAGGTCGTATTTGAGCTTGCCCGTTTCCTGCATCGGCAGCAGCATGGTCCGCCTTCGTTCTTCGAATCCGTTCGCGACCTGTAGCTCAAAATATTCGGCCAGCGTCTTGCAGTTCGAATCCTTCGGAATCGGGTAGTGGGGAAGTACGAGGTTTTGGTCGTCGATGGCCAGATCCAAAATGCACGACTGAGCTATTTCGAGCGTGTTGTTAAGAGCTTCCGGCAACTCGCTGCCGAATAGGTCCCACATTTCGCTTGCTGAACGCACATAGTATTTTGACGAACCGTTATTTAATTCGCCGCCCGGCCGCGCGGTCCGTCCCTCGCCGATGCACAGCATCACTTCGTGGGCACGGGCGTCGGCCTCCAACAGATAGCGGGCATCGTTTCCCGCAACGATCGGGATGCCGGTAGAGCGCGAAAGCTTGACCGTTCGGCGGATTTGCTCCGTCTGTTCATCCAGCCCGTGGTCAAGCATCTCGAGATAAAAATTACCCTTGCCGAAGATCGATTCAAAGTTCTTTGCGGCGGTCAACGCTTTATCGTCGTTTCCGCTGCCAAGATAGTGTCCGATCGAGCCGCTGCCTCCGCCGGAAAGAGCGATCAACCCGGAACTATATTCCGCCAGCAGGTCGAGATCGATCCTCGGCTTATGATGAAAACCGTCGGTAAATGCTTTTGAGGACAGTCGGACGAGGTTCTGATATCCGGTCAGATCGCGCGCGAGCAAGACAAGATTGTAGTAAGGCCGTTCGCCAGCACTTACAGACGAACTTGCTTCCGACAGGCTCGTAGATGCGACAAACGCCTCGTAACCCAATATCGGCCTCACGCCCGCCGATCTCATTTTGCTGTAAAAGGACACGGCCCCGTACATATTGC